>JBJFHW010000169.1:0-3044 GCA_051893965.1 Acutalibacteraceae bacterium | reverse complement strand
CGCCGCAGAAAAAATTTATGCTTTGTGAAGAAATGTATGAACTCGGCGCAAACAGCAGCGTTATCAGAGAGATTTTTGAATACGGCAAAAAAAGAAGCGCCGAAATCGGAAAAGAGAACATTTTTGATTTCAGCATCGGAAATCCGAGCGTTCCCGCCCCCGCCGTTGTGAACGAAACCATCAAAGAACTGCTTGAAAACACGGATTCAACCGTTCTTCACGGATACACTTCCGCGGTCGGTGACACCGGCGTCAGGCAGTCAATTGCCGATTATCTCAACAAAACGCACGGCACGCATTTTTGCGCAGATAATTTTTATATGACCTGCGGTGCGGCGGCGTCTCTTTCAATTACTTTCAAAGCTTTAAGCGAAAAAGACGATGAGATCATTCTTTTTGCGCCCTACTTTCCCGAATATAAGGTTTTTGCACAGGCGGCAGGCATGAAAAGCGTTGTTGTTATGTGCGACAGCCAAACGCTTCAGGTTGACCTTGACGCGTTTGAAAAAGCAATCACTAAAAACACTAAGGCCGTTGTTGTCAACTCTCCGAACAATCCCTCCGGTGTTGTTCTGAGCGAAGAAACCGTCATAAAAATGTGCGATATTTTAAGAAAAAAACAAAAGCAGTTCGGCAAAGCCATTTTCCTGATTGCCGATGAGCCTTACCGTGAGCTTGTTTACGGCGATGTTGAAGTGCCGTATCTGACAAAATATTATGACAACACAATCGTTTGCTATTCTTTCAGCAAATCGCTTTCTCTTCCCGGAGACAGAATCGGCTATATTCTTGTTCCCGACGAAGCAGAAGATTCAAAAAGGCTTTATAAAGCTGTCTGCGGCGCAGGAAGAGCCCTCGGCTATGTTTGCGCACCGAGCCTGTTCCAGTTCATCATTCCGAAATGTATCGGTCATACCGCCGACCTTTCGGTTTACAAGAAAAACCGCAACACGTTGGTTGATGTTTTTAATAAAAACGGTTTCACCGTGGCAAAACCCGATGGTGCGTTTTACCTGTTTTTGAAATCACCCGAAAGCGACGCTTGCGCCTTTTGTGAAAAGGCAAAAAAATATGAACTTCTTCTTGTTCCGAGCGATTCTTTCGGTTTCCCCGGCTATGTGCGCGTTGCTTACTGCGTTTCGCCCGAAATGATTGAACGTTCGCTTCCCGCTTTTGAAAAGCTTGCGGCAGAATACGGACTGAAAGGAAATTAAAAATATGGATAAGCTTCAAACAGCAAGAGAAATCATTGCACAAACCGACAAGGAAATCGCCGAACTTTTTGAAAAGCGTATGCAGGCGGTCAGACTTGTCGCTGAGCATAAAAAAGAAAACGGACTTCCCGTTTTTGATTCGGCAAGAGAGGAATATCTCATCAATAAAAACGCATCTTTTGTTCAGGACGAGGAAATCCGCGAATATTACATCAACTTCCAAAAAAGCACGATGGATATTTCAAAGCGTTTTCAAAGAAAAATTCTTGAGGGCATGAATGTTGCCTATTGCGGTGTTGAGGGTGCTTTTGCGCACATTGCCGCCGAAAAGATTTTTCCCGACGGAAACAAAATTTCCTATAAAGACTTCAAAGCCGCCTATGAAGCGGTTGAAAGCGGCGAATGTGACAGTGCGGTTCTTCCGATTGAAAACAGCAACGCCGGCGAAGTCGGTCAGGTGATTGACCTGATTTTTTCCGGTTCGCTTTATGTCAACAATGTTTATGACCTTTCGGTTCATCACAATCTTGTTGCACTGCCCGGTGCTCAGCTTGAAAAAATCAACCGCGTTATCAGCCATCAGCAGGCGCTCGACCAATGCAATCCGTTTATCCGGTCGCATGATCTGAAAGCACAGTCCTGTCCGAACACGGCAATGGCGGCGCAATATGTTTCGCAGTCAGACGATCTGACCCTTGCGGCAATTGCAAGCGCCGAAACCGCAAAGCTTTACGGGCTTGAGGTGCTGAAAGAAAACATCAACGAAAGCGAAGACAACACAACCCGCTTTGCTGTTTTTTCAAGGTCAATGCACCAAAGCACCAACGATCATTCTATCATTGTTTTTGTTGTTCCCGAAAAAGCCGGTACGCTGGCAAAAGCCATCAACATCATCGGAAATCACGGCTTTAACATGCGATGCATCAAAAGCCGCGCAATCAAAAACCAGATGTGGTCGTATTATTTTTATGTTGAAATCAACGGCAATCTTCAAAGCAAACGAGGCAAATATATGCTTGACGAGCTTTCGGATTTTTGCGACACACTGAAATTTGTCGGAACCTTCAACAGCGGAAACAAAATCTGAGAAAGGAAGCGGCATTCTTGCCGCAGTAAATTATGATTATTCCCGTTAACATTGAAAACAAAAAAAGTGATGTATCGTATGACATCATTCTTGAAAGAGGCGCTTTGAAAAAGGCTGCCGATTATATCCATATCGGCAAAAACAAAGCGCTGATTGTAACAGACAGCGGCGTTCCCGAAGAATATGCCCGAACGGTTGCCGATTCTTTTGAAAACAGCTTTATTCATGTTTTTGAAAAAGGTGAAGAAAGCAAAAATTTTGATGTTTTCAAAGGCATTTGCCAAAAGCTACTCAAAGAAAGCTTTTCACGAAAAGACTGTGTTATTGCCGTCGGCGGCGGAGTCTGCGGCGACATGGCGGGCTTTGCGGCGGCAACTTATATGAGAGGTATTGACTTTTATAATATTCCCACAACCGTTTTGTCTCAGGTGGATTCTTCCATCGGCGGAAAAACCGCAATCGACCTCGATTCCATCAAGAACATCATCGGCGCTTTTTATCAGCCGAAAGCCGTCATCATCGACCCTGATGTTCTCAAAACGCTTCCGGAAAGACAAATTGCAAACGGTCTTGCCGAAAGCATCAAAATGGGTATTACAGGCGACAGTTCGCTTTTTGAAATTTTTGAAAAAGATGATTACGCTGAGCACATCGAAACGATTATTGAAAAATCGCTGCTTGTCAAAAGAAGCGTTGTGCAGCAGGACGAAAAGGAAACAGGACTTCGCAGAGTGCTCAATTTC
>JBJFHW010000168.1:0-14487 GCA_051893965.1 Acutalibacteraceae bacterium | reverse complement strand
CAGACGGATTATTGACAGTCACGTCTGGAACAAGAAAAAGAGTTTCGGCTATCAGATGTATAACTCAAAAGAAAGCATCACGGCGGCATACAAAAAGCTTTTGGAAAAGCAAGTGATTCCCGCAATGAAAAAAGGTCTTTCGGCAACGGTTTATACACAGGTTTCCGATGTTGAATTCGAGGTTAACGGAATGTTGACCTATGACCGCGAACTTGTTAAGCTTGACGAGGAAACGGTGATTGAACTGAACAAAAAGCTGACATTTTAAAAAATACTACCGCTTCATTTTAACCTGAAGCGGTAGATTCTTTTATCAGTTATTCTTTTGCAATTATTATTCTTTTGCGGCGGCAGTTTCTTTTGCTTTCTCAGACGCTTTTTTCTTTTTGTTGTTGATGTAAAGGGTTAAAAGCAGGCTGCAGCCCAAGTTTAAGATAATGCTGCCCAAAGCAAGTGAAAGCAGATTGCTCGGCAGAGAGGAGATTGTTTCTTGGCTGTTGATCAGCGATATGATAAAATAACAAAATCCTACATTGTTGAAGAACATCGGAAGATACGGATGCAAAAGAATCAGTAAGCCTATGGCAACAACGAGAAGAATACATATGGCAACAAAGTGAGTGAATCCGATACCCATGAGAGCCTTGCAACCGGCAACAACTCCGGCGGCAATAAGCAGACCTACGGAACCTCCGATCAGCGTATGCCAGAAGCGCTCTTTATAAGAAAGTTCCTCTTGCATAAAGAAAATGGTTACGCTGATGAAAAAAGACCAGTTGATTACCTGAATGTTGCCTGAAGTCAGAATGTCGTGACACGCCTGATAGATGATGTTCCAGAGAATAATCCATGCAAAGACGATGAGCAGTCCTGCCATTTTGCCTTTCGGCGGTTTGTGAAGCAGTTTGATTTTTTCGGTGTTCATTTTTATACTCCTTTAAAAAATATTTATTAAAAGCACAAGGTCCTGCTTGCAGCTTTGTGCTTTTTTGAAAGAAGCAAAGTGCCGAATGTGTCTCAAATTGTTCGGCACAAAATCATGGAATACGAAAAAATAAAAGGACGCGCATATGCTTTTTGAAAGAGGGATTGCATTGCGGTTTTTATGCAAAGATTTGGTACTTCGTGTACCAAATCTTATGAAATAAATATATCAGTTAAATTTGCAGAAAAATTGATAAATAAATTAACAAATCTTTAACAATTGTTGCATGAATGTGTTGTATAATATTTAAGAAAGAATATTTAAAACATTTAAAGAATTCTTAAAAATTATTAAACGGATAAGGTGGTAAAAATGAAGAAGAAAACAGTATTTCTTACCGGTGCTTCAGGCAACATGGGCTTTGCAGGCTTTAAAGAGCTTTATGCAAGACGCGATATGTATAATATCGTCATTCTTCTCAGAGAAAGCAAAAAGAATAAAGAGAAGTTTGCCGCTTATGTGAACGACCCTTGCGTAAAAATCGTTTGGGGCGACCTTGTAAATTATGATGATATTCTCGAATGTGTTACCGGCAGTGACTATGTTCTTCATGTCGGCGGGCTCGTTTCTCCGGCTGCGGATTATTTTCCGAAAAGAACCATCCGTACAAATGTAACTGCCATGGAAAACATCGTCAAGGCTGTTAAAGCGCAGGAAGACCCCGATGCCGTTAAGGTTGTATATATCGGAACCGTTGCTCAGACCGGAGACAGAAATGCTCCCGTTCACTGGGGCAGAACCGGCGACCCGATTCAGATCAGCGTTTATGACCATTATGCAATCAGCAAAACAATGGCCGAGGCTATTCTTGCAGATTCAGGTCTTAAATATTGGGTATCGCTTCGTCAGACCGGCATTCTTTACCCGGATATTCTCAACAGTATGGAACCGATTATGTATCATGTTCCCATCAACGGTGTGCTTGAATGGGCAACCATTGAAGACAGCGGACTTCTTTGCGCAAAGGTTTGCAACGACAGAGTGCCCGAAGAATTCTGGCGCCGTTTCTATAACATCAGCAGCGGTCCGGATTACAGACTGACAAACTATGAATTTGAACAGCTCCTTCTCAACGCAATCGGCATGAAAGGCGAAAAGTCTGTTGAAAAGATTTTTGATGCAAACTGGTTCACGCTTCGTAACTTCCACGGTCAGTGGTTTACCGATGCAGACGATCTTGAAAATTATCTTCATTTCAGACATAATGTTCCCATTAAGGAATATTTCAAACATCTTTCAAAGCAGGCTCCGTTCTATTTCAAACTTTCCGGTCTTGCGCCGAAACCGCTTCTGAAAAGATTCATGATGAAGCCTGTTGCCTATTCTCCGATGTACGGAACACAGGCATGGATTGAAAACAACATGAAAGACAGAATCACCGCCTATTACGGTTCTATCGAAGCATATAATTCAATCGGAAATTGGGATACTTTTGAAGTTGTTATTCCCGACAAGAACGAAATGAGCTATCTTGATCACGGTTATGACGAGAGCAAGCCTTTTGAAAAGCTCACAATTGCCGATATGCAGAAAGCGGCTGCGTTCAGAGGCGGCGAATGTGTTTCAAAGAAGCTCGGCAAAGATATGTATACGCCGATTAAATGGAAATGCGCCTGCGGACATGAATTTGAAATGTCACCGAACCTTGTTCTCAAGGGCGGTCATTGGTGCCCGGAATGCCTGCCGATGCCTTGGAAATATGACGAAATTGCAAAAACCAATCCGTTCTTTGCTCAGGTATGGTATGCACACCACGATCCGTCGGAAAACAATGTTTATGACGATTGCATCTATTTCGGATTTGAGGAATAAGCAGCCGGCATAGCAGAATCTACATAATTATATAAAAAGCTTTTATTAGCCGTTCACTGTCAGTTGCACTGATGTGAGCGGCTTTTTTGGAAAATTTTAAAAAAATCTCAATAGGATATTGACAGAACAAAATGACAGTGCTATAATAATACCTATCAAAGTAATATGTTTTATAGGAAACGATAGAATGCTTTGAAGCTGTGATAACAGCAGGAATTGATTGCAGATCATAATGAAAGGAAGCGCGCAGGCTTGTCAGCACCGCTGCGCCGGAGGTCAGACAAATGAGCCAATATATAATTTACGGACGATGTTGAATGGGAAAACAAATTAAATTGCATAAATCTAATTTTTAAAGTATTATAAAAGAAGGAGTAATAACCATGAAAGTATATGACAAAATAACAGAACTCATCGGCGGCACACCGCTGCTTAAACTCAGCAACACAATGGAAGACAAAAAAATCGACGCAGTTGTGCTTGCAAAACTTGAATATTTTAATCCCGCGGGAAGCGTGAAAGACAGAATTGCCAAGGCAATGATTGACGATGCCGAAAGCAAAGGCATTTTAAAGCCGGGCGCAACCATCATTGAGCCGACAAGCGGCAACACCGGAATCGGACTTGCAGCCGTTGCAGCTTCAAGAGGTTACAAAACAATTTTAACAATGCCCGAAACCATGAGCGTTGAGCGCCGCAATCTTCTCAAAGCATATGGTGCACAAATTGTTCTGACCGACGGTGCAAAGGGCATGAAAGGCGCCATTGCCAAAGCGCAGGAGCTTGCCGAACAAACACCGGGCAGTTTCATTCCTTCGCAGTTCACAAATCCCGCAAACCCGAAAGCACATTTCGAATCAACGGGTCCCGAAATCTGGAACGATACCGACGGCAAGGTTGACATTTTTGTTGCCGGAATCGGAACAGGGGGAACCATCAGCGGAACAGGCAAATATCTGAAAGAACAAAATCCGAATATTAAAATTGTCGGTGTGGAACCGGTCGGTTCGCCCGTGCTCACAAAGGGCGTTGCCGGTCCGCACAAAATTCAGGGCATCGGCGCCGGTTTTGTTCCCGAAACGCTTGACACAAAAATTTATGACGAAATTATACCGGTTGAAAATGATGACGCTTTTGAACTCGGCGGCTATCTTGCCAAAACCGAAGGTCTGCTTGTCGGAATTTCCTCGGGCGCAGCGGTCTGGGCGGCTCTTGAGCTTGCAAAACGCCCGGAAAACAAAGGCAAGGTTATTGTTGCACTTCTTCCCGACACCGGTGACAGATACCTTTCAACTCCGATGTTTTCTTGATCATACCTCCTATTCTTTATATGAAACCGTCTGTTAAGGCGGTTTCTTGTTTGCTGTTATTTTGCATATTTTTTGCCAAAAAGTCTTGCAATAGTAAATCAGTTGTGCTAAAATAATTGAGCATGTTTCAAAGTTCAATCCATTACTTTGATTGTGCGGACGAAATTCAGTCAAACAAAATAAAGCGGTCCTCTGCTGAAATTTTTCGGCATGAACGTGGCAGAATTCAGGAGGATTAAAAAATGGACGCACTCAAACTCATCTCAGATCCGAGCCTCAAAACCGAAGTGCCGGAATTGAATGTCGGCAGCACCGTTCGCGTTCACGTTAAGATTCGTGAAGGCGAAAGAGAAAGAATTCAGGTTTTTGAAGGCACAATCATTGCCGTTAAGGGCAGCGGAATTTCCAAGACTTTCACGGTTCGCCGTGTTTCTTACGGTGTTGGAATTGAAAGAGTATTCCCTGTTCATTCACCTAACGTTGCAAAGGTTGAAGTTGTCAGAAGTGGTAAAGTTCGCAGAAGCAAGCTTTATTATCTTCGTGACAGAGTCGGTAAGTCAGCCAAGGTTAAAGAAAAACTTAACTGATGAAATGAGAGTGGGGAGCAATACGCTCCCACTTTTACTTTCGGAACAATTTTATTGTATATTTTGTCGGTTTGCCTTTAGGTAAATTTTAGCAAAACAAGTTAAAATATCAAATAAGCTTCATTGCATTGATTATCGGATTTTAGCCGACAGATAAATAAGAAGAAAGGAAGCGCCGCTTTCGCTGTAAGCTTTTTTTTAACAGCGGTTGTGACGCAGGGCGTCTCTTATGCTTGATATTACAAAAAAAGATAAAAAAGATCAGACCGCAAAGGAAAAGCTGATCATCAATCTTTATGACCTTGCCTCTGTTCTTGCAAGCGCGATTGTGACCATTGCCATCATTTTCACGTTTATTTTTCGCGTTGTGGGCGTTGAGGGAACCTCCATGGTGCCCACGCTCAATGACGGTGACTGGCTGATTGTTTCGGCTTACGACAGAACGCCGAGCTACGGTCAGGTGGTTATCATTACGCAGCCGAACGCGTTTAACGAACCGATTGTTAAGCGCGTGATTGCCACGGAAAACCAGACCGTTGATATCAATTTCAATACAGGCGAAGTAACCGTTGACGGAAAAGTTCTTGATGAGCCTTATATCAACAATGAAACGCTCAACAACGAGGGAATTGATTTTCCGCTCACGGTTCCCGAAGGCTGCGTTTTTGTTATGGGTGACAACAGACAGGGTTCAACAGACAGCCGTTCGGACATGGTCGGCTTTATCCGCAATGAATATATTATGGGCGTTGCGAAGCTGAAGATTTTCTCTGTTGATGAAGCAACGGGCAAAATGCGGCTCAATCCTGTCAATCAGTGGAAAGTAATAGATTATTAAATCGATGAAACATAGCGGTTTGGTGTTTTCGTTATATGCGTTACACGAACCGCTTTTTTGAACCTGAAAGGAGAGAATTTATGCCTGACAGTCAAAAACAAACCGTTCAGTGGTTCCCGGGGCACATGGCAAAAACAAGAAGACAGATCAAAGAATCTCTCGGGCTTGTTGACGCAGTGACCGAACTGCTTGACGCAAGAATCCCTTTGAGCAGCCGAAACCCCGAGCTTGACGAGCTGACGCAGAAAAAGCCGCGCATTGTGCTTTTGAACAAATGCGACATGGCAGACAGCAAAACAACCGCGCAGTGGATTGAATATTTTAAAAGTATCGGACAGTATGCTCTTGCTGTTGACTGCCGAAACGGAAAAGGATTGAATCAGTATCAGCCGCTTGTCAGAAAAGTGCTGAAAGATAAAATTAAGGCAAATGAAGAAAAGGGTATGGCAGGTAAACCGATTCGCATGATGGTTGTCGGAATACCCAACACCGGCAAATCCTCTTTTATCAACCGTATGGCAGGCAGAAGCAGGGCAAAAGTGGCCGACAAGCCCGGCGTTACAAGGCAAAACCAATGGTTTGTAATCGGTGGAGGAATTGAACTGCTTGATACGCCCGGCGTGCTGTGGCCGAAATTCGATGATCCCGCAGTGGGCGACAAGCTTTCTTTCATCGGCTCGGTCAAAGATGAGGTTACCGACAGCGAAACAATGGCCTGCCGCTTGCTTGACATTCTCAAAAGAGATTATAAGCCTTTGCTTTGCGAACGATATAAGCTCAGCGATTTTGATGAGGATACAGAAGCGTATATGCTGCTTGAAATGATTGCAAGAAAGCGGGGCATGTTAATCAAAGGCGGAGAGGTTGACACCGAAAGGGCGTCTGTGATGCTTCTTGATGAATACAGAGGAGGAAAACTCGGCAAAATTTCTTTTGAGAAGCCGGAACTTTAAAAGCATAAAAACAGGAGACAAAAATGGAAATAAAAAAGGTGCTTTCCGACAAGAGCGGACGAAGAAAAACAAAGCTTCTTTATGAAAAAGCTTTTCCCGAAAGCAAAAAACTGCCGTGGTCGGCTTTGCTTATGCTTGCCGTCAGGGATCACACGGATTTTCTCAATTTTTATCACGAGGGAATATACTGCGGCTTTTGCTTTCTTTATCATTATGAAAACATGACGATGATTCTTTTTCATGCTGTTGACAAAAATCTGCGTTCGAGAGGCTTCGGAACGCAGATGCTTGAATATATCATGCATGAAAACCCGGACGACTGCATCGTGACCGGCGTCGGAACCGTCAGTGACAAATATCCCGACTACGGGCAAAGGCAAAAGCGCAGACACTTTTATTTTAAAAACGGTTTTCACGATGCAGACACCAAGCTTTTTCTTTTTGATGAATGGTTTGATGTGCTTTATTATGGGGACAAATTCTCAAAAGAAGAATATAAACGCCTGTTTAAAATTTTTTCGGCGGGAATTTTAAAGGGAAAAATCAAGTAAAAGGGTAGATTTCATCTTATAAAGCAATTGAGGATTTTTCTTTTACGGTTTTCTTTCTGACAAAAATCAGCTTGAAAACGGTTCTGACGAACGGCTGAATAAAGAAAAGCTGTGTAAAAAAGGCAAAAGGAAAATTAAAGCATACAAGCTTCAGCCAGTTTGAAAGAAGCGAAACGATGCTGAATGACGCATAATACGGATAATACAGAAAAGAAGCGATCAAGCTCATAGAAGGGCACATAAGACCGACGGTGGCGCATATGATTGCCGTTTCAAAAATTACGGGGTGGGTGGTTTTCGGATCGAAGCATTTACAGGCAAGCCGAAACGAGCACGGGCTTCCCATCACCACTTCAAGGAAATAGGCAAAGCAAAATTCAATAAGCACCACTGCCCAGATCGGAAGAAAGCGCCCGAACATATAAACGCCGCCCTGAATTCTGATGGCTTCCAGTACGCCCGAAGCGTTGTTTAAATCCATCAAAGTGCTGCCGTTTACCACATACAGACTGTAAAAGACATAGGCATGAACCGTGATGATGACTGTGATAAGTGCGAAAATCATTCGCTGAAATTGATTTTTTGGCATATTTTTAACCTCTTTCATTTTTTTGCATAAAAAAATACACCACACATATGTTTCGTAAATCCTTTCCTTGCCCGTAATCAGATTTACTCGCAAAAAGCGAAACATGTGTCGTGCATGCGTATTTTTTAATGCTCTATGATTTTAATATTTTGTTTTTGTTATGTCAAGGCAACATAATCACAAAATTTCAGGAGAATAAGCCTTGGAATAAGTGAAATATGACCGTTGACAATGTAATTTTGTAATGGTAAAATCAACACTGTATAATATAAATATATAAGAATAAGCAGAATGATACGACTATATCCGGAGGCAGATTATGAACGATATAATTCCACTTTATAAATTATGGAAGGAAAAGGCGGTCGGCGATGCCGATTTGCAAAATGAGCTTTCACAAATTGAGGGCAAGCAAGAGGAAATTCTTGACAGATTTTATAAAAACCTTGAATTCGGAACCGCCGGACTTCGCGGAATCATCGGAGCCGGAACCAACCGCATGAATATTTACACGGTCGGTCAGGCAACACAGGGACTTGCCGATTATTTAAACAGCGAATTTTCTTCGCCGGCTGTTGCCATTGCCTATGATTCGAGAATCAAATCCGATGTTTTTGCCAAATATGCCGCAGGCGTTCTTGCCGCAAACGGAATTAAGGTATATTTTTATCCCGAGCTGGTTCCGACGCCGATGCTTTCTTTTGCCGTTCGCAGACTGTCCTGCCAGTCGGGCATTATCATAACCGCAAGCCACAATCCGGCAAAATATAACGGCTATAAATGCTATGACCCCAACGGTTATCAGATGACAGATGAAGCTGCCGCAAAAACCTATGCGTTCATTGAAAAAACCGATATGTTTGACGGCGTCAAGGTTATGGACTTTGAAAAAGGACTGAAAGAGGGAAAAATCGAATATATCGGCGACGACATTATTGCGGAGTTTTACGATCATGTTGAAAAAGTATGCCTGAGCAAAGACATTTGCAAAAACACCGATCTGAAAGTAATCTATACACCGCTCAACGGAACGGGCAACAAGCATGTCAGACATATGCTTGACAAAATCGGCATCAAAAATGTGCGCGTTGTTAAGCAGCAGGAGCTTCCCGACGGAAACTTCCCGACCTGTCCGTATCCCAACCCCGAAATCAAGCAGGTTTTTGAACTGGCGATAGAAATGGCAAAAGAGGAGCCGGCCGATTTGCTTCTTGCAACCGATCCCGACTGCGACAGGGTCGGAATTGCCGTTCTTGCCGACGGTGAATATAAGCTGATGTCCGGTAACGAAGTCGGTGTGCTTCTGACGGAATATCTGCTTTCAAGAAGAAAAGAACTCGGCACATTGCCGGAAAATCCGATTGTGGTAAAATCTTTTGTAACCACCGATCTTGTTACGGCAGTTGCCGAAAAATACGGCGCACAGGTGAAAAATCTTCTGACAGGCTTTAAATATATCGGTGAGCTGATTACCAAGCTTGAAAATGAGGGCAAGGCTGACGATTTTGTTGTCGGCATGGAGGAAAGCTACGGCTATCTTTCGGGTATTCACGCAAGGGATAAGGACGCCGTTGTGGCTTCTTCGCTTATCTGCGAAATGGCGGCATACTATCAATCAAAAGGCAAGAGCCTTTATGAAGTGATGCAGGAGATATACAGCGAATACGGCATGTATCTTAACAGACTGCTCAACTTCACCTTTGAGGGTGCGGCAGGCATGAACAAGATGCAAAGCATCATGGAAAATCTCAGAGCGAACGCACCGAAAACAATCGGCGGTCTGGAAGTTCTGAGCGTTTCGGATTATAAAACGAGCGTTGTTACCGACACAAAAACGGGTAAGCAAAGCAAAATTGAGCTTCCGAAATCCAATGTTCTTGCTTATAAGCTTCCCGGTTCAAACGGTGTCATTGTAAGACCGAGCGGAACCGAGCCGAAAATCAAGATTTATCTGACCGCTTGTGCTGAAAATGCGAAACAGGCCGAACAGATTTGTCAAGCGCTCAAATCCGATATGGAAAAATATATGAACTGACAGAAAAAGAGAAAGAAGGAAACAAAAATGTTACCGAAAAAGGCTGTAAAAATCATATGCATCGTTCTTGCAGTGCTTATGGCGCTTAGTGCAGTTGCGGTATTAACTGCCGTTTTTGCCGTAGATGCCGAAAGCATAGTTCATATTGCGCCGACAACAGGCGACAACGATCTTGACTATATTGTTCCGATTGCGCTGATTGCGGTTGCCGTTCTTGCGGCGGTGATTTGTCTTGTTCTTCCGAAGATAAAGAAAAAAGATGCGCACCCGAAAAAATCACGCGATGAAGAATAAAGCAAGGTAAGCGTAAAAAAGAAAAATTGAAAGTTCAGGCACGGCATTTTGCTGTGCCGATTTTTTATCAACGGGAAGCTGTTCAAGTTGTGTTTAAACTGCAAAAAGCAAAAAAATGTCGGCTAATGGTGCTTTTACACAATTGCGAAGTTAAATTTTTATTAAAATTTACTTTAAAATTTTGTTGTATTTTAACAATATTTATGTTAGAATATGTCTTGTCGATTTGAAGTTTATACCATCGGCAAAGAGAAAAACACAAAAGACAGGCTTTTGTTTAGCGAACGAAGAGCCTTGTTGTTTCTTTGTGTATGAGAAAAGGATTGGTCATCATTATGAAAAAAGTTTTGTTAGTCATTCTTTGCATCGTTATGATGCTTTCCGTCTGTCCGCTGGCCTTTGCCGCAGATGACGGCGTCAGCGATTATCCTTATATCATCGTACCGGGTTACAGCTCGGCGCAGCTTTACCGAATTGATGAAAACGGTGAAAAGGTGCATGTGTGGGGCGTTGTTATGGACGAAATTGTTCAGGCTCTGCTTCAGAACATCGCCAAGGTCGGAATCGGTCTCGGCGGCGTTGCTCAGGGCAATGCAAAATACATCGCAAAGGTTGTCGGCAACGAATTTATAAGATTATACAGCGACATGGCATGCAATCCCGACGGAACATCGGTTTATCCGCTTCAGAGATATTGTGTGACTGCCGAGGAAAGCTGCAGCGCAAAGCTTATGGAAGAATATCCTGACGGTTATATGCAGCACGAAAGATTCATCATGGGTGAGGTTGCCGAGTCTGTCGGCTATGAAAATATCTTCAACTTCAACTCTGATTTCAGAATGGGTGCTGTTGCCTGCGCAAAGCAGCTTGATGAATTCATTCAGTCTGTTAAAGAATACACAGGCAAAGATAAGGTCAATATCCTTGCAGTTTCTCACGGCGGACAGGTCACAGGTACCTATCTTACCCTTTACGGTCAGAAAGGTGATGTCAACAACGCTGTTCTGACGGTTCCCGCTCTCGGCGGCGCCGGCTTTGCTTATGACGCAATGAGTGCGCAGATTGATTTTGATGAAGAAGGTCTTCTTCGCTTCATTGAACACGGTGAAATGGAAGAAACCGATTATAACTGGCTTGTCAGAGCACAGCAGCTCGGCTTCCTTGATAATGTTTTTGTTGAACTGATTCCCTATGTTATGCAGATTATGGGTTATTGGGGCAGCATGTGGGATTTTGTTCCGACAGAATATTATGAAGAACTGAAAGCTCAGCGTCTGGACGAGCAGGAAAGTGCACTGCTCATTGAAAAGAGCGACTATATGCACTATCAGGTTATGCCTGAATTTGCAAACGGCTTTAAGCGTGCACAGGAAGCCGGAACCAATGTTTCCATCATTGCCGGCTACGGAAATATGATTATCACGGGACTGAAAGAAAGCTCCGATTCCATTATTACAATTGCCGCTTCAACGGGCGCAACCGTTGCTCCGCTCGGTCAGCGCTTTGCAGACGGCTATACTCAGAAGGTTGACACGGGATTTTATCAGGTTTCACCGTCCATGACCATTGACGCTTCCACCTCTTATCTTCCGAAGAACACATGGTTTGTTGAAAATCTTTATCACGGCATGACCTATAAGGACGAATACACTTCAAGACTTATGCTCACACTGCTCATGACGGATAAAATCAAGGACGTACATTCCGACCCGAACTATCCGCAGTTCCATGCAACAACCAATGTTTCCCACAGCGTTTTTGCCGCTTTTGACAAGAGCAATGAGGGCTATCTTTCTTCCGATGACACCGCTTTGGTTGTTAAGAATCTTTCCCAGAAATATGACATGAACATTCTTGCCGTAAGCACAAGAGGAATCGACCTGAAATTCAGCGGTTATGCAGGAAAAACGCTCAAACCGGGCGAAAGCATAACGCTCACTTTCAAAGGCGACATTCCCGAAGTCAGCAGTAAGAATTTTGATCTTGTCATTGATTATACGCTTTCCGGCAGTGCAACGCCGATGGGCGAAAGACTTCTCAACTTCACCGTTATGAACGGCGAGCCGGCAGCATATGACAGTGAAAATCCGTATGTTAAAGCGGACATTGCAAGCGGCGGAGATTCGCTTTTCAGGGAAGATATTGACAATATTCTTGAAAAAGTGGGCGTCAAACCGCTTCTGACAATGATTTATGATATTGTTATGACCTGGTTCGGAGACCTTTTCAAGTTTATTATAAAAATCGTGAATAAATAATGGGGAAAGGCGCTGTAATTGCTTCGGCAGTTACAGCGTTTTTTATTGATTGGCTTGATAAAAATGAAAAGCAGAGTTATAATACTAAAAAACACCGGTTAAGGTTTTAATACGGTGTTTCACAATGTATTTTAAGGGGAACTGTTTATGTTTGATTTCATTTCCGCCGCGCTTGCCGTTCCCGAACTTGATGTTGGCAATGTGCGCTATAATACGGATCAGATCATTAAAAAAATCAAAGAGTGCAACAATTCAAACAATCAGCTGATTGTTTTTCCCGAACTTGCCATCAGCGGTTATACCTGCGGCGATCTGTTCACGCAAAAAACGCTGCTTGACGGTGTGCTTGACTGCCTTGAAAGAATTATTGAAGAAAGCAAAACCTGTCAGAGCGTGCTTGTTGTGGGCGCACCGCTGAGGCTGTTCTCGCAGCTTTATAACTGCGCCGTTATCCTTTTTTCGGGAAAAGTATACGGAATTGTTACAAAAACGTTTATTCCCACAACAAGCGAATTTTATGAAAAGCGTTGGTTTTGTTCGGGCACAGCTTTGCCGAAAGATGCAATCAGCGCGCAGGAACTGGGGCTTTCTTCCCAGTCGGGTAACATACCTCTCGGCAATGACCTTGTGTTTTCACTCGGCAAAGTGAAATTCGGCGTTGAAATTTGCGAAGATTTGTGGACGCCGCTTCCGCCGAGCACTTTTCTTGCACTGGGCGGTGCGCAGGTGCTTGTGAACATTTCGGCAAGCAACGAAACCATTGCCAAACGCGCCTATCGCCGTCAGCTTGCTTCCCAGCAGTCGGCGCGAAACATCGCCGCTTATCTTTATGTCAGCTCCGGAACAAGCGAATCGACAACCGACCTTGTTTTTTCCGGTCACAGTCTTGTTTGCGAAAACGGAACGGTGACTTTTGAAAACGAAAATTATCTTGACAGTGACTATGTTCTTCATGCCGACATCGACGTCGGAAAGCTTGATTTTGACCGTCTGAAAAACAAGGCGTTCTGTGACAGTGCTTCGCTTTACGGAAAAAGCAATCCGTGCAGAACAATCAAAATCGAGGGCGGCGATTTTTCAAAAAGCTACGGCGAAAATTACCGTGTGGAGCGTTTGCCATTTGTTCCGTCCGAAAAGCAGGGCAGATATGAACGCTGTATGCAGATTTTTGAAATGCAGGTGGCAGGTCTTTGCAAAAGGCTGAAAAAAACAGGCTGTAAGTGTGTCATCGGTGTTTCGGGCGGACTGGATTCAACGCTTGCGCTTCTTGTTTGCGCGCAGGCGGTTACGAAGCTTTCAAGACCGCTGACAGATGTGGTTGCCATTACCATGCCGTGCTTCGGAACCTCTGACAGAACCTATAATAACGCTATTGAGCTGATGAAAACGCTCGGTGTGACGCAAAAGGAAATTCCGATCAAGGAAGCCGTTTTAAAACACTTTGAAGACATTGAACAGAACCCGGAAAATTACGATTTAACCTTTGAAAATTCTCAGGCGCGTGAGCGTACGCAGGTGCTGATGGATTACGCGGGCAAGGTCGGCGGCCTTGTTGTGGGAACAGGCGATTTAAGCGAGCTTGCGCTGGGTTGGTGCACCTATAACGCCGACCATATGAGTATGTACGGCGTGAACGCAAGCATTCCCAAAACGCTTGTCCGCTGGATGGTTGACAGCGTGATTGAATGCAACATTTTCCCCAAAAGCAGTGATGTGCTTCGTGATATTCTTGACACGCCAATCAGTCCCGAGCTTCTTCCGCCCGATGCAAAGGGAAAAATTTCTCAGCAAACGGAAGACATTGTCGGACCGTATGCGCTTCATGATTTCTTTTTATATTATGTGCTTCGCTATGGCTTTGAGCCGGAAAAAATCTATTTTCTTGCCAAAAAAGCTTTTCACGGTAGCTTCGATAACGAAACGATTCTGAAATGGCTCAAGAGTTTTTACCGTCGCTTTTTCTCACAGCAGTTTAAACGAAGCTGTTTACCCGACGGAGTAAAGGTCGGAAGCGTTTGCCTTTCACCGAGAGGCGACTGGAGAATGCCGAGCGATGCAAGCGCCGCGCTCTGGCTGGAGCAGGTTGAAAAGCTGGAAGCATAAGGAAAACAAAAAAATGAAGGGGCTGTCGCATTTAGCGCAGAACAAAAAGAAAAATGCTGAAATTAATCATAAAATGGTTGCATTTTTCTTTTTTAACCGTTTTTTCACCCACTCGCAGTATCTATATACAGCGTCGGGGTGAAGAAAACGGTTTCTGCATCTAAATGCGACA
>JBJFHW010000167.1:0-3048 GCA_051893965.1 Acutalibacteraceae bacterium | reverse complement strand
TGTGAAAAATTTGACTTTTTCCCGATATTAATCAAACTTATTGATGCAAAAGATGATCTTTCCATTCAGGTTCACCCGAGCGATGAATATGCGCTCGAGCATGAAAATCAATACGGAAAAACCGAAGCGTGGTATATTATCGACTGTGATGAGGGCGCCCACATTCTTTACGGCTTAAATCACGACATGACGAAAGAGCAGCTGAAAGAAAGCATTGAAAATTCAACTTTGCTTGAAAATGTCAACAGAATCAACGTTAAAAAAGGTGACATTTACTTTATTCCGAGCGGAACGATTCACGCAATATGCAAAGGCGTCCTTCTTGCCGAAATTCAGCAAAACTCTAACGTAACTTACCGTGTTTATGATTATAACAGGCTCCAGAACGGAAAGCCGAGACAGCTTCACATTGACAAGGCAGTTGATGTCATCAATCTGAAAGCCGCCGTTTGTTCGGGCGAAGCCGAGGGCGAAACGCAAAAGCTCCAGGGTTATTCAAAAACGCTTTTGAAAAAATGCGATTTATTCACGGTTAACAAGCTTGAAGTTGAAGAAAGCGCAAAAATTGTTGCAGACGAAACCTCATTTGTTTCGCTTATTGCCATTGACGGAAATGCAGTAATTCATCACGATGACAGTTTCCTTACACTTTATAAAGGCGAAAGCGTGTTTATTCCCGCAGGCCTTGGCGAAGTTGAAATTTTGGGTGCCGTCACGGTGATTGAAACGCGAGTTTAAAAATATACGAAAGGAAGCGCTTTGCCGAAATGAACGGTAAAGCGCAGTGAAATATCTATGAACAAAAAAGTTCTTGTCGGAATGAGCGGCGGCGTTGACAGCGCAATGGCGGCGTATCTTCTTTTAAAAGACGGCTATGAGCCGACAGGCGTTAACTGCCGTTTTTTTGATAATGACGATGCGTTTATCAAAGAAAAAACCTGCTGTTCGCTTGAAGATTCGCAGGATGCAAGAAGCGTTGCCTATAAGCTTTCCATTCCGTTTTATGTGTTCAACTTCAAAGATGAGTTCAGGGAAAAGGTTATCAATAAATTTGTGGATACCTATGTAAACGGAGCAACGCCCAATCCCTGCATCGACTGCAACCGGTATCTTAAATTTGATAAGCTTTTGCGAAGAGCGCAGGAGCTTGAGCATGATTATGTTGCAACCGGTCATTATGTTATCAAAGAATATGACGAAAACAGCGGGAGATATATTCTGAGAAAAGGCGCCGACGAAACAAAAGATCAGAGCTATGTTCTTTATTGTCTGACGCAGAATCAGCTTGCCCATTCGCTTTTTCCGCTCGGAAAATACAGAAAAACGCAAATCCGCCAAATGGCACAGGAACTCGGTTTTGTTAATGCGAAAAAGCACGACAGTCAGGATATTTGCTTTGTACCCGACGGCGACTATGCATCGTTTATTGAAAAACACTTGGGCAAAAAGTTTGAACAGGGTGATTTTGTTGATACGGACGGCAAGGTGCTCGGAACACACAAGGGTATTATCCGCTATACGATCGGTCAAAGAAGAGGCTTGGGACTTGCGCTTCCGGCGCCGCTTTATGTTTATCAAAAGGATCTGAAAAACAACCGTGTGGTTTTATCAAGCGAGGATAAGCTTTTTTCAAAATCGCTTGATGCAGAGGATATCAATTTAATTGCCTATGATAAGCTTGAAAAGCCGATAAGAGTGAAAGCAAAAGTCCGATACAAGCAGCCGGAGCAATGGGCAACGGTGACGCAAACCGACGAAAATCATTTTCATGTTGAATTTGATTTTCCGCAAAGAGCCTTTGCAAAAGGGCAGGCGGTTGTGCTTTATGACGGCGATGTTGTTGTCGGCGGCGGAACGATTATTTAATTCGGAACTCGAATTAATTCGGAATTCGGAATTCCGAATTAAAACACCTTCCGCACCAACTGGTTATTTACAAAAAACATGGTTGCCGATCGTTTTAATAACCGGTCTTGAAAGCATAAAGCTGTTGCTTGTTTTTTGCGGATTATAATAATAGATCGCTCCGCCGCTCGGATCCCAGCCGTTGACGCAATCTTGTGCCGCTTTGAGCGAGGTTTCGTTTCCCGAAACGGACCAGTTGGAATCGTTCACGCAGGAAAATGCGCCTTTTTGATAAATGACGCCTGCAACCGTGTCCGGAAAAGACGAATGGGAAACCCGGTTGAGCACCACGGCGCCGACGGCCACCTGACCGGTATAGCTTTCTCCGCGCGCTTCCGCCGCAATCAGCTTAGATAAAAGCTGAATGTCGCTGTTTGAATATTTGCCCGATGAGGAAGACGAAGACGAGGCCGAACCGAGACCGAGAAATTTCAGTGTTTTCGGTCCTGCAATTCCGTCAACGGTTATGCCGCAGTTTTTTTGAAAGGCTCTGACTGCTTTCTGGGTTTGTGTGCCGTAAATTCCGTCAATCGAACCGCTGTAATATCCGAGCTGTTTAAGCTTTGTCTGAATCTGTCTGACCTCTTCGCCGCGTGAACCGAGCTTTGAAAGGGCATAGACATAATCGCCGCTTTGTGTTTGACCGCTTTCATAGTTGTAAGCCATATTTAAAAGCGAAAAAACAAGAACAAATACGGCAAAAAAGCGAAGAAAAATCATCACTTTGGATTTAAGCCTGCTTTTCATTTTGCTGACGCTTCCTTTCTTTGGTTTTGTAACCGTAGGTAAAAAAATCGGTTTTGTTCGCCTGAATATATTTTTCCGTTTTATCTTTTGACTATTCAAAAAAAAACGGAATTTTTTATTTGCACAAAAAAGGTAATGATTTTTTGTTGATTATTCATAGTATTTAATTGCGCAAAAGCTATGAAAAACGGCGCTTTTTATGATATAATAAATCGAATATCAATCGCTTTATGCTGTTATTTAAGCGAATTAAAATGTATCAAACAGGAGGAAACTACCATGAAAGCAACAAAAAAAGAATTCACCTTTCCGTCAGTATCAGGACTTGCCGATATTCACGCTGCCTGCTATACACCGCAGGATACTTCATCTGTCAAAGCGGTCATTCAGATTGCG
>JBJFHW010000166.1:0-3064 GCA_051893965.1 Acutalibacteraceae bacterium | reverse complement strand
TTGCCTGCAAGAACGAACTGACCGTCTGCACGCTTAACACCGAGTCTTTTTGATTCGGAATCGCGTCCGTTACGGGTTGAACCCATACCTTTTTTATGAGCGAATAACTGAATGTTAATTTTAAGCATTTTCCTGCACCTCCGTGTTGTTAACTTGAATGTTTTCTGTTTTGCAGATCAGATAATCGCTGTATTGATCTGCCAGTGCTTTTACATGCATTTCAAAGCCTTTCATCAGGTCTTTGATTTTTTCGGCTTCTTCAAACGAAACGCTGAAGAGCATATAGCCTGCCGAAGCTTGTGCCTGTGCGTCAACACCGATGACATCGGTCGCCGTGTTGATTGTCATATAGGCACAAGATGAAACTGCCGCGCAGACAATGTCGCTGCCTTCTTCATCATAGCCGCTGTGACCGCTGATTTCAAAACCCGTGAGTCTGCCTTTGAAAGAGTAAAACCTGATCTCAGTCATGGCTTATGCGTTGATTGCTGAGATCTCAACCTTTGTGTACGGCTGTCTGTGGCCCATTTTGCGCTTTGCGTTCTTCTTTGATTTGTAAGTGAACACAACGATTTTTTTGCCTTTGCCGTTTTTGATGGCCTTAGCCGTAACGGTTGCACCTGCAACATACGGTGCGCCTGTTTTGATTCCGTCTTCGGAACCGACTGCAATTACTTTGTCAAAAGTAATTTCTGCGTCTGCTTCGGTGTCAAGCTTTTCAATGTAGATAACATCGCCTGCTTCTACTTTGTACTGCTTGCCGCCTGTTTCGATTACTGCGTACATTTTTCTTTCATTCCTTTATTATGGACTCGCTGAACCGGGCGGGAAATGAAAAATTCCTCTTTCGGCATGACAAAACACGCCGCCCTTGACATGCGGTAATTGACAGTATAACAGATTCTTTTTGCCTTGTCAAGACATCAAAGCATTAATTTTGCTATTTGTGTCTCATCTGCGTAATTATTTATACTGATACGCTCTGACATAGTCAACAACAAAGTCGGTAATTTCGTTGCCGGCTGTTTCAATGGATTCGCCGACCCAGCTTTCTGCCGGTGTGCCGTTTTCGCCGCCGACTTCAACGGAAAGAATGAGGTATTCGGGCACCTGCGATACGCCGCCGAAATTGCTTCTGCCGGCTTCGATGCCGTTGACATAGAAGATATATTCGTTTTCGTTCCATTCAAGACCGTAAGTGTTGAATTCTTCGTAGGGGTTGCTTGCATAAACAAGGCTGTTGCAGATGTTTTTCGATTGGTGTTCGTCGCCGTAGCCGTCAATGTGAATGTTTGAGGAAACCGAATTTTTGAATTTACCGCTCTTGACGGAATAAAAACAGGATTCAAAAATATCAATTTCCGCGCCGTTGGTTCCGCCGTTTGTGACATCGGTCATGGAATCGCACAAAGCCCAGAACGCCGACCAGAGACCGCTGCCTTTGGGTAAAATGCAGCGTACTTCAAAATAACCGTAGGTCTGCTCAAAAAGACCGTTTGTGTCAAGGCCGCAGGAATACCAGCCGGCAGGACCGTTGCCGTCCACACCGTTTTCAAGATATTTTGTTGAAATGGAAAGATTGCCGCCGCTTACGGTTGCCAGTTCCTTGTTCCAATAGCCGCCCTTGCGGATTTTTGTCTGTCCGTCTTTGACAAAATGACCGTCCCATTTGGTTTCGTCAAGCTTGTCGCCGTCAAATTCATCGGACCAGACCAGTTCAAATTTGTCCATATCCAGTTTTTCGCCGTGGGGTACGGTTACACCGCCGAACAAATAACTGATTACGGACAAAAACGAAAGGAAAATTGCCGTAAAGCGATAAACGATTTTTTCTGACATAAAAAACACCTCTTATATTTATTTTTTGCAATAAACAAATTCGCGTGTGTTGCAGCTTCTCGGAACGCAGCGGTAGCCGCTGTAATCCGTGTCGGCATAGCGGATAAAGATTCCGTAGCAGGGCAAATCCCAATAGCCGCTCATCTCGTGACTGATAAAATAGTAGTGCGATACCCTTGTGATGTCGGGATAATCTTTCATCGACCATTCAGGTACGGGATTCATGACAGAAAGATTTTCTTTTGTGTCTCTGTATTTTACATTGATGTTTTCAAGCTCAACTTTTCCGATACTGTAAACTTTACCGTCCGCCTTGCAGCCGGTGATTGCCGAGGGCAGCTCGGTGTTGACGGCGTTAACATTTTTGATTGAAATGTTATCTATGCTTCCGATTTCCTTTTCGCCGTATCGCATTCGGTTTCCGAGCCAGATTAAAATCGGTGAGGAAACGCCGTCCATTTCAATGTTATTGATGCTGATATTCTGAATGTTGGCTCCGTCGGCGGATTCAATTGCAATGCCCGAATAGCCGCCGGTCATACCGTCCGGCATGAAGAAAGTGCAGTCGCTGACGGTCACATTGCTGACGTCATAGGCGGTTTCGGTGCCGATTTTAAAGCAGTTGGCAAAGCTGCAAACCTCGCAGTCGGTAATGCGGACATCTGAAATTTCTCCGTCAATCGGCTTGAGCACAAGCGCGTCATCGCCGGTGGCAATAAAGCATTTGCTGATGTTGACGTCACGGCAGTTCAATATGTCGATTCCGTCTGTGTTTGCAACGTGCATATGATTGTCAATGACAACGTTGTGAATATCATAGCCGCTGCCGCCGTTGATGACAAAGGTCCATTCGGCGCTTTCCTGCAAAATGATGTTGTTGACGCTTGTGTTTTTGCAGTTATAGAAGCTGATAATCGGCTTTCGTGTGGCGCCGCTTTTGCCGAAACGGATGCGGTTTCTTGCCTCGATCACTCTTGTGTAGGTGTTGAATTCCTCCAAAGCGTAAAGCGGCCGGCTGTTTTTGGCTTCCTGCGTATAGGTTGTGCCGCAGCCGTTGATTGTTCCGCCGCCTGTTACGGTGACGTTTTCGGCATCGTGGGCAGTGATTACGCCGTTTTCAATCGGACTTGAAGAAGCCGAATTTTCATCGCAGTCAAGCGAAACAAGCTTGGCATCGGGCGAAACAAAAAGCGTGGTGTTGCTTTTTAATTCAACGGGTGAAATT
>JBJFHW010000165.1:0-14602 GCA_051893965.1 Acutalibacteraceae bacterium | reverse complement strand
CGCTTGAAGTTGCCGTAAAAAGGCCTTGCATAAAGCTCAGTCCTTTGCCGTCTCTTGTCATAAACGGCAGCATAAACAGCAGTGTTCCGATAATGATTATGGCAATAAAGCTGATTGCGATGGTTGTTGCCGGCTTCAGCGGTCTTGCAACCTGTTTTTTAAAGGTTTGTTTGTTCATATTGAATCTTAACACGGCACAGCAAACGAGCCGTTCCTTTCGTTTGAATAAAACAGTGTAACAATTATAGCACGAAAGAGAAAATAGTCAAAGCTTTTTTAACAAATATGTCTTAATCAATTGACTTAAATCTTCCGGAATGTTATGATAATTAAAAGCTGTTTAATACAGTAAAGTAAAGCAAAGAAAGAATAGTAAAGGAGAAGGTTTATGTTCAACGATTTTAAATCCGACGGCTTTATGTTTATGCTGGCAATCGGCATCGTTATTTTTGTCATTGCGCAGTCGCTTTTCTTCCTCATCAGAGCCGCCAGACGAGGCAAAGAATTGGGCCTTACCAAAGAAACCATCAAAAACACCATCACTTCAAGCACCGTTTTTTCCATTGCTCCGGCAATCGGAATTGCCGTAACCGTGCTTGCGCTTTCGGTTGCGCTCGGCTATGTTCTTCCGTGGATCCGCCTTTCGGTTATCGGTTCCATCACTTACGAAGTTCCTGCGGCGGAAGCAGCAATTGAAGCGGCAGGCATTTCAGGCGGAATCGGAAGCGAAGTGACAGACCCGAAAGTTTTCTCGGCTGTTGCCTGGGTTATGACGCTCGGCAGTATTCTTCCGCTTATTCTTGTTCCGATTTTCAGCAAAAAAATTCACAAAAGCATTTCGGGTGCCGTTAACAAAAACGCTCGTTGGGCAGATATTATGTCCGCCGCCGCTTTCATCGGTCTGATTGCCGCTTTCCTCGGCAGAGGTATTGCAGGTGTCGGAGACGCCGATGTTGTTGCCGATGGCGCCGGCGTTCTTTCCATTGCCGCCATCATATCTTCGGTCATATTTATGCTTATTCTGACGCTTATCAACAAAAAAGCCCGGTGGAAATGGCTTGACGCTCTTGCCATGCCGCTGAGCATGGTGCTTGCCATTTTTGTGGTTTTCATCATTGCAAAATATGCGCCCGAACTTGCCGCCATTGAGTGGAGAACATAAAGGAAAGGAGAAAACACACAATGAAAAAAAGAACTTATCTTGACAGCGTTCATCTTTACGGCAGAATCTGGTGTATTCTTGCTCTTCTGGTTTTCCTGATGGTTCCCACAGCCATTTGCGTTCATTTGGGCGTATGGCCGGAGGGAAAGGTTGTTCTCAAAGGTCTCGGCTCGGTTGCCATTTTGTTTTATCCGAGCGCCGTGCTTGAAGTTATTTCATACACACCGCTTCTCGGTGCAGGCGGAACGTATCTTTCGTTCATCACCGGCAACATCACAAACCTCAAAATGCCCTGCGCGCTCAATGCCATGGAAAACGCAAAGGTCAGAGCAAATTCCGAAGAGGGCGAAGTGATTTCAACCATTGCTATCGCCACCTCGGCAATTGTTACAACGCTTGTTATTGCCGTGTTTATTTTCATCTTTGCCTTTAATCCGAAATTCAAAGAAACAATCAGCGCGGGCGCAGCTTCCCTTGCATTCAGGCAGATTACTTACACCATTTTCGGTGCAATCGCCGCAACCTATTTCATCAAGCACTGGAAAATATCCATTTTCCCGATTGCCGCCGTTTCCATTCTGCTGATCTTTGCAGGCACAATTTCAATCGGCATTTTAATCTTTGTGGGCGTTGCGCTTTCGCTCATCGGCGCACAGATTATGTATAAGCTGAAACTTGTATAAATCAAAGGCGGTCAGATCGGCCGCTTTTGATTTTGGATTTTTAAAAACACAGAAAGGAAAGAAAAGAATCCATGATAGCTTTCTATATCATTGCCGCACTGTTTATCATATGGCTTGCGGTGCTTATCATCAGAGCGGCGCTTTGTAAAAAGAAAAGCGAAGAAAAAGCTTCGCCTGCCGAAAAAATTGAAGTTGACGAAACCGAAGCGACAGAGCATCTTTCAAAAATGATTCAGTGCAAAACCGTTTCCGACAAAGACAAAAGCAAGGTTGACGAAAAAGAATTTGAAAAATTCCGCGCATTGCTTCGGGAATTTTATCCGACCGTGCACGAAAAATGCGAAAGAACCGAAATTGCAGGCGGTCTTCTCTATCGCATCAAAGGCAAAACAAACGGCAAGGTCTCGGTTTTTATGTCACATTTTGATGTTGTCAGCGTCAATGAAGAAAGCTGGTCGGTTGATCCGTTCGCCGGCATTAGCAAAGACGGTTTTCTTTGGGGCAGAGGCGCGCTTGATACCAAGTGCACACTTCTTGCCATTATGGAAAGTGCCGAGGCGCTTTTGAAAAAAGGCTTTGTGCCCGAAAATGATATTTATCTTTCTTTCGGCTGCAACGAAGAAATCGCCGGAGACTGTGCACCGTCCATCGTCAAATATCTCAAAGACAAAGGCATACACCCTGCATTTGTTCTTGATGAGGGCGGAATGATTTATAAGCTCGGTTTTTCCGTTTTTCCTTATGACCTTGCGGCAATCGGCATTTGTGAAAAAGGTCCGATGGATGTTGAACTGACTGTGAAAGGTCAGAGCGGACATGCAAGCAGACCGCCCAAGCACACGGCGGCAGGACTGCTTGCAAGAGACATCAGCCGGATTGAAAACAGGCAGTTCCCGATGAAAATAGGCTATCCGGTCAAAGCAATGGTCAACACAATTGCACCGTATACTCCCTTTTATATGAGGCTGATTCTTGCAAATTTATGGTGCTTTTCCCCGCTTTTAAAATTTATCTGCAAAAAGAACAACACAGCCGCCGCCTTTTTGCGCACAACAATGGCTTTCACGCAGCTGAGCGCAAGCAAGGGGGCAAATGTTCTTCCGACCGAAGCCAAAGCAGTTGCCAATGTCCGCCTTGCAAAAGGCGTTTCAAGCGAAGATGCCGTTGAGCACATGAAAAAAGCTTCGCGCGACAAGAATCTTGAAATCAGAATTGTGAATGTTTCCGAAGCCACACAGCAGGCTCAGACAAGCGGCAAATACTGGAACGCTATGAAAAATGCGATTGAAAACAGTTTTGAAAACACCGTTGTTGCGCCGTATCTCATGATCGGCGGAACCGATTCAAGATTTTTTGATGAAATTGCAGATAATATCTATAAATTTGCACCGGTATTAAGCGGCGGTCTGCTTTCAACCATTCACAGCGACGATGAACGAATACCGCTTGAAAATATTCCGAAGCTGATCCGGTTTTTCTATGAAGTTATGATGAATATGTAAAATGAGCATAAGAAGAGGGACAAGGCCGATCGCCTTGTCCCGTTCATTTTATTCTTCCTCTTTGCTTTCGTTTTCATTCAGAGCCTCAAGCCTGATTTTACGGCGTTCTTCCAGATCAACAAGCATTTCTTCCTTGAACTTGCCGTGAACGGAGAAGAACATGAACGCAACCGCTGTCAGAAATCTTGCAGCAGCCGGTGCAAGAGCGAAAACAGCCCACAAGCCTTTGAGCATATGCGGATCTGTTTGCGGAATGGCTGCGCCCGATGCGTCTGTCAAAGGCTGATAACCGATCCATGTAAGCACCATGCCGGCAAGCCATGAGTTTACGCTGTAACCGAATTTCTGGAAATAGCCGCTGACTGTGCTGACAAGACCTTCGTTTCTCATTCCGGTTTTCCATTCCATATAGTCATAAACATCACCGGTAATGGCAGGAATGGTAACTCTGAGAATGCTGTTGGGAAGTCCGCATATGGTAAGCGCAAGCGTAATCCAGACCATGTTGAGAACCTTATGCGATTCAAATGTGCCGCCGAACGGCGCATAGCCGATAAAGAACATCAGCGCATAGGCAACACCGCCGAAAAGTCCGCCGAAAATTGCAACATTTCTTGCACCGTATTTGTTCATCCATTTACCGGTAAGCGGTGTCATGATGTAGTTGGGAATACCTGTGAACAAACCGGCAATCGTTGCATAAGAATAAGCACCCGTGCAGTTGAACCAGAAGAATTTTTCAACCGCACCGCCGACAGATTTGAAATCGTTGAAAAAGTTTGCAAAAACAAGAGAGAACATCGGCTTGTTTTTGAACACCTGCTTCATGGATTCCCAAACGCCGACCTCGTTCATTTCTTCTCTTGACTGAAGAGGAATACGCTCTCTCATATAGAAAAAGCCGTAAATGCATGTTGCCGCCGAAACGATTACACAAAACCATGCAAAGCCGTTATAGATGCGAGGTTCGGAAATGTTGTTTTTTCTTCCGACATCGAGCATAATCGGCAAAAACGAAACCAGCCATGTTCCGAAAAGCTTGACAAATTCGGAGGTTGTGATCAAATTATTTCGTTCGCTCAGATTCGGCGTGTTGTTATATAGAATCAGATACCATGCCTGGAAATAGGACATGCCGAGACCTTTCATCAGCATGGCAACCGCAACCCAGACAACCTGAGCCGTTCCCGAAAGAGACGGTGTGCTGAAAAGCATGATGGTTGAAATGATCCAAAGCGGCATGGGCAAAATCAGATATGGCTTTACCCTGCCCCAGCGGGTTCTTGTTCGGTCAATGACAAGACCCGAGATGGTGTCGTCAACCGCATCATAAATGCTTGTTGCAAGGTTGATGTTTGCAAAAGCCTTTGATGAAAGACCGAAGAACTGAACGATAAAAAACTGCAGATTGCTTTTGATGAATTCATCAAGATTTTTTTGTCCGAAGTTCACGATACAGAAAGCAACAATTTCTTTCGGGCGCAAATAACGCCTATGCGCCTTTTGTGTTTTTTCAAGTTCCTCTTCCTGCGTCAGCTCTTGTTCGATTTTTTCTGTTATTTTTTGGTCTGACATTTTTTTGCCGTGCGTCATGAATAAGCCAAAAAGCAAAAGCTTTGACCGATTTTGACGCTTCCCTTCGTTTTATTTTGATTTCAAATCAATTCATTTTGATTCGTTAAAATTCATATACACATTATTTAAAAGTGTAACATAGGATAAATATAAATTCAAGATTATCCGACAAATTTAATGAAAAAATATTTTTGTTCGACACAAAATCTGTTAAAAAGCACAAATATATTTCATTTTTTCTTGACACAAGGCTTTTTAAAAGGTAAAATCATAGTAAGCTTTGTCGAAACTACCTGCAAAAAGCTAATAAAAAAGAAAGGATAAGAAGCGAAAACAAGCATTACTTTTTTTGCTTCTTCGGCAAAATTATGGCCCATTGTCCTAACTGTAACAGAAAACTTCATTTTTGGAACATCAAAGCGGAATGTCCGGATTGCGGAATCAGCATTCCGAATTTTGAATGGGAAAAGCGTCTTGAAGAGGACGCATATAAAAGAGAGGAAGCCTTTTTCAAGCTTCACAGCACCCTATACCGAATCAAATATGCCGCTGTGGGAACACCGCTTCGCATCATCCGGCTCATTTGCGCATTTCTTCCGATTATCGGCTATGTTATTCCGCTTGCGTCGCTTTCACTCAGCGGCACACAAAACGGTGATCTCAATTTAAAATCAATCAGCCTTATCACACTTTTCACGAATAAGGACATTGACTTAAAGCAGATTTTCTCCCTGCTTTCAACGGAAAAAACAGTCGGAATTTTTCCTTTGCTTGCTCTGGGCTTTTTGTTTTTGAGCCTGCTTCTGGGCGTCATTGCATTTTTCCTTGTTCCGCTTGTCAGCAAAAGAATCAAAAATCCGGTTCATGCCGTTTTGCATCTTCTGAGTCTTGTGCTTTATTCGCTTTCTCCGTTTATGCTTTCAAAATTCTGCGAAGCATATAGCGCCGCCGCACTCGGTACGGCTGAATGTTCGGTTCAGTTCGGCATCTATATCGGAGCCGCCCTTTTTGCACTTTCGGTTGTTTTTGACATCATTGTCATAACAAGACCTGTCGGTGAAAATGACAACAAGTATATACCGACAGATGAGCTTCAAAGAGAATATGCAATTTCAATCGGTGCCATCAAAGAGGACGAATAAAGGCACCACAAAAATCAAATGAAAGGAAGCGCCGCCGGCGGCAGTCTGATTTGTTTCAGGTTGTCTTGTCTGCGGCGCATAAAAATAGTATGTTTGCAAAAGTCAACAGTATCGGTCTTTTCGGCATGAATACATACAGCGTGGGCGTTGAAACCTCGCTTGAAACGGGACTTCCGCGTTTTGACATTGTGGGACTTCCCGACGCTTCCGTCAGCGAATCGCGCGACAGAGTCCGCGCCGCCATGAAAAACAGCCGCTTTGATTATCCGTGCACAAGAATCACGGTGAATCTTTCCCCTGCCGACAAGAAAAAGGAAGGACCTGTTTATGATCTGCCGATTCTTGTTTCTTTGATGCTTGCAACCGGTCAGCTTCATGCCGACACCTCTTCCTGCGCTTTTTTCGGTGAGCTTTCATTAAGCGGAAAAGTCAGAAAAGTCAACGGCGCTTTGCCGATGACGATTCACGCAAAAGAAAACGGCATCAAAGAGCTTTTCATTCCTGTCGAAAACGCTTATGAATGCTGTGTTGTTGAAGGAATTGACATCTATCCCGTCAAAAGCGTTGAGCAGCTGATCAGGCATCTCAAAGGCAAAGAGAAAATTCAGAAAGCCGGCAAGGACTTTTACAGCGAATATCAGTATCCGAAAGAATTCATGCTTGATTTTGCCGATGTCAAAGGGCAGTTTCAGGTTAAGCGTGCCCTTGAAATTGCGGCGGCAGGCGGTCACAACACGCTGATGATCGGTCCGCCCGGTTCTGGAAAAAGCATGCTTGCCAAAAGAATTCCCTCCATTTTGCCGGACATGACATTTGAAGAAAGCCTTGAAACCACCAAAATATATTCCATTGCCGGTGCTTTGGGCGACAATGTTTCGCTGATTAAATCGCGTCCGTTCCGTTCGCCGCACCACACAATTTCCGCGGCGGGACTTTCCGGCGGCGGCCGTATTCCGAGGCCGGGCGAAATCAGCCTTGCACACAACGGTGTTCTTTTTCTTGATGAACTGCCCGAATTTTCGCGCCTATCCATGGAAACACTCCGTCAGCCGCTTGAAGACGGTCATGTCACCATTTCAAGAGTTTCGGGTACACTGACTTATCCTTGCGAAATTATGGTCGTTTGCGCCATGAATCCGTGTGCCTGCGGCTATTACGGTCACCCGACAAAAAAGTGTACCTGCCCTGCCGGTGCACCTGCCAAATATCTTGCCAAAGTCAGCGGTCCGTTGCTTGACCGTCTTGATATTCACATCGAAGTGCCGCAGGTCGATTTTCAAAAGCTTTCCGATGACGAACCCGCCGAAAGCTCTGCAGAAATCAAAAAGCGTGTGAATGCCGCAAGAAAAATCCAGCAAAACCGCCTTGCCGGAACAGCTGTAAGCTGCAACGGAAAAATGACGCCGAACCTTACAAGAACATTCTGCAAGCTGGATACGGCTTCAAAAAATCTGCTTGAAAAAAGCTTTGACGCGCTCGGGCTTTCGGCAAGAGCGTATGACAAAATTCTCAGAGTGGCAAGAACAATCGCCGACCTTGACGAATGCGAAAACATTGAAATGGAGCATGTTGCGGAGGCTGTGCAATACCGAAGCCTTGACAGAAAATTTTGGAAGTGAAAAGCATGAAAGAATTTCTTATCAAAAAAGACGAAAACGGCTATTTCTGTGAAAACGAAAAAGCAGCAATTGAACGGCTCGGAAGAATCGAAGCGCTTTATCAGCGGCTCCAAACGCAGCAGGAAGAAATCAGCGCCGAGCTTTCACAGCTGAGAGCCGCAGGTAAAACCAAAAGCGTCAGATTTAATCAATTGCTTACAAAAAAGCTGAATAATGTCAATATCATAGCCGCGCTCGAGTCGTGCTTCTGAAAGCAAAAAAACAGGTGATTCAAACTGAAAATCACCTGTTAATTTTTTATCTGTCGGCTTTTATGCAATTGCAGGAAGCAAAGCAATGCTCAGTGCGATCATATATTGACCTGCATAATATGTCACATGATTCAAAATGAAATTCATCGGGGTGTTTTTGCCTTTTGCAAAATACATCGGTGACAAAATGAGGTCGGAAAGAACAAACAAAACCGCACCTATTGCATAAACGATGAAAGCCGTTTCGCCCGTCTTGAACGCCGCAACAACGGAAGTTGCCGCCATGAATGCAAGAATAAAGCCGTAAACCGTTACAATGAATCTGAATTCGCCGAAATCCTGCTTCATCGGCTTTTCAAGAATCAGATTGCCTGCGGCAATCACTACGCCTGCAATCAGCGGAATAATCATATCTTTCGGGCCAAGACCTGCCGTAAGGAAAACTGCCGGAATATAGAACAAATGACCGAAGCCGAAGAAAATAAATCCCGAATTGAGATAGGATTTCATATCGTCGGGATATACCCACTTCAGATCAAGATAAATATCGCCGAGCATTCCGAAAACAAGACCGATTAAAATGAAAATTCCGTATTGCCACTGCGTGGGATTTTTAAAAATGCCGATGGCGGCTGTCATAACAAAGAAGATACTTGTAATATTTTTCAAAAATACGCCGCTGACGGATCTTTCATTTCTGCATTTTATGATAAACAAAACAAGGAAAACAGCACCGCTGATAACGGGAAGATAAAGCATAATAAAACCATCCTTTCAAATCGAATAATAAAATATACTCACCGAGAAGTTACTGCTGACACTTTTCTTTTCGGTTATACTTCTTCAACGGCAACTCCTCTTTCTTTTCTCTGAATGGCAAGTTCTCTTGTGATCTTGTCTTTCTTTTCTCCGACAATGTCATAGAAGAACAACGGTATTGCACAAAGAAGAAGACTGATGCCGGGAACAATTGTGACAAGGCAGAACATGGCGAAATTCTGAGAAGTTGTGAGGTTTCTTGCAATGTTAACAACCGCTTCACCGCTTCCTGCATTGAGCTTGTTGACATCAATGTGAACTACGATATACATTGCGATAATGGCAACAGTTGCCAGAGCGTTACCGAGCTTGTTGACAAATGACTGGCAGGCCGAGCCGAGAGCGGTGTCTCTGTGTCCTGTTTTCCATTCCATATAGTCAAGACAGTCGGCAACCATTGCGCCTGAAACAACATTGATAACGCCGAGAGGAATACTTGAAATGATCATAAACGGAATGCAGATGAAAAGATTATGCGTAAACCAGCCGACCAGAAGAGAAACAATGCTTGATGCAAAGCCTCCCAGACAGGAAACAATCATGAGAGATCTGTATTCAAACTTTTTGAAAAGCTTAGGCATAAGAAGCATGGCTCCGAACATTCCGATGGCAGCGCAAATCTGAATAACAAGCTGAACAGAGGATATGTTCTTATTAAGCTGTTCAACGGTTGCCGTTGTCGGATCGTCAATGCCGATATAGAAGCCGGCATATCTTGCAACATGGGGCGCAGCCGCCTGAAGCATATATCTGCCGAAACTCAGAATTCCCGAAATAACAACGAGCATGAGCGGCTTGCAATGAAAAATTCTTGAAAGCGTTGAAGGCTCACTCGGATCTCTTTTCTGAGCGTTCGGAATGTCGATTCTCTCTTTGATGAACGGAGTGGAAAGCGAGAACAGCGGCATACCGATTACCGACATGGAAATTGCCATAATGGCATATTTAAGCACATCGGCATTTTCGCTTTTTGCAAGGAAGAAGCCAACGATAATCGGAAGAACAACCGTAACGGCAGAGCCGACGCCGCCGACTGTTCGGCCGTAAGAGATGATGTTGCCTCTTTCTTTCGGGTTGGGCGTCATCAGGTTCGGCATACTCCAGAACGGAACGTCACTTGAAGTATAGACCATTCCCCAAAGAACATATACCAATGCAACATAAATATACATTCCGGTTGTCTTGTTGGAAAGATCAAAGCCAATCGGCGGAATGAACATAAGAATGGTTAAAATGGCAATCGGAATTGCCGTGATAACGGGATAAGGCTTTAATCTGCCCCATTTTGTTTTGTGTCTGTCAACAATCATACCCATCATCGGGTCATTGACAGCGTCCCAGACTCTTGCAAGCAGCATCAGCATAATGACGAACATTGCGTTAAGTCCGAGAACATTCATGTAATAATCTGTGATATAGCTTGACATGCAGCTATAAACCAAGCCTTGCCCGAGAGCCGCAACCGCATAGATTATGGACTCTTTTTTAGGGACATATTTCTTTTCTTCCATAAAATCCTCCTTTTTATTGTGGCGAATCCGCCTTTCCATACCGCCGGACTGAGCAGCACCATCATCGGGAAATATTCCAGTCTGCCTGCAAGCATATCAAAAATCATAACGATTTTTGAAAGCGGAGAAAACATTGAATAATTGCCCGACGGTCCGACAAGAGAAAGACCGGGTCCGATGTTGTTCATTGTGGCGGCGACAGCCGTTGTTGATGTTACCATATCGAATCCGTCAAGGCTTATAATGAATACCGAGATAACATAAACAAAAAGGCTTATTATAAAAAACGATGTTGTGGAAGCGATGACGCTTTTATCAACCCGTTTCTTATCGAGTTTAACAATATTCACACCGCGCGGGTGCACAATATTTGCAATTTCATAAAAGGCGCTTTTGAGCAGAATAATCAGTCTTGAGACCTTGATTCCTCCGCCCGTGCTGCCTGCACACGCGCCGACAAACATTAAAACAAAAAGAATAAATTTTGAAAACTGCGGCCAGGTGTCAAAATCCGTTGTTGAAAAGCCGGTTGTTGAAATGACGGAAGCAACGGAAAACGCACTGTCATGAAATGCATTATATAGATGTCCGCCGTAACAGCTTTTAAAGGTATCAAGCGTGATGCAGATAACCGAAAAGGAAATGATTCCGAGATACCAACGCAGCTCTTCGCTTTTGAGCGCATCTTTGAATTTTCTTAAAATCAGAAGATAATAAACGTTAAAATTAACACCGAAAATAATCATGAACACGGTCACAACAGCCTGAAGATAATTGCTGTTATAATAAGCCATGGAGCTGTTTCTGACTCCGAAGCCGCCCGTTCCGGCAGTACCCATTGCGGTTGTGATGGAATCAAACCATGGCATGCCTCCGGCAAGCAGAAGCAGAACCTGCAAAACTGTCAGTGCAAAATAAATCGCATAAAGAATCAGCGCGGTTTGTCTGATTTTCGGAACAAATTTTCCGACCGATGGGCCCGGACTTTCGGCTTTCATCAGCTGCATGATATGTCCGCCTGCCATAGGCAAAAGCGCAATCAAAAACACCAGAACGCCCATGCCGCCGAGCCAGTGAGAAAAGCTTCGCCAGAAAAGCGCCGCATGAGAAAGCGCCTCAACATCTGTCAGTATGCTTGCACCGGTGGTTGTAAAGCCCGAAGCCATTTCAAAAACAGCGTCAACATAAAACGGAATTTCGCCCGAAACATAAAACGGAACAGCTCCCACAACGCTTAAAATAACCCAGCAAAGTGCAACCGTCACAAAGCCTTCCTTTGAATAAAAAACATTCTTTTTCGGTTTTTTTAAAGAAAGCAAAAATCCGACAGCAAAAGAAGCCAAAGCAGTTATGATATAAAATTTCCACTGCGCTTCATGATAGTATAAGCCGATAATTGTCGGAAGCAAAAGAGCGGCAGCAAGAATTTTGAATATCCAGCCGGTTATATACAAAATCATTCTGTAATTCATAATGCCCTCAAAGTACTATATTTTTTATATCGTTCAGCGTTCTGTCGGTTGTGACAACAACCACAGTGTCTCCGACTTTGATTTCATCATCACCGCTCGGAATGATGATTTTTCCTGCGCGGCTGATGCAGCACAAAAGCGTGTTCGGCTTGGTTCTGAGATGATAAAGCGGAACGTTTGTGACGGCACTCTCGGTTCTGACATTAAATTCAATTGCCTGCGCCTTGGAATCAACAATGTTATAAAGCGTGTGAACATTGCTGCCCGAAGAATTTTCAAGTGCTCTGACATAGCTTATAATCATTTCGCAGGTGATAAACTTCGGATAAACCACCGAACCGACGGAAAGCTTGTCGATCAGTCCTTCAAAATTAAGCCTGTTGATTTTTGTGACGGTTTTGACGTCGTAATTGGCGTTGACATAAACGGAAAGCATGATGTTTTCTTCGTCAAAATCGGTGATTGAGGTAAAACCGTCAACTTCTGCAATATCTTCTTCAAGCAAAAGACGTCTGTCGCAGCCGTCGCCGTTGATGATTACAACATTTCCCGGCAAAACCGAATTGAGAAATTCACAGCGTTCCTTGCTTTTTTCAATAATCTTGACCTTAAAGCCGTATTCGCAAAGCTTTTGCGTCAGATAATAAGTAATTTTACCGCCGCCGACAATCATAATGGACTTGACATGATTTCTTGCAATCCCTGCTTTTTTGAAAAAAGCGGCGCAGTCTTTTCTGGTTGTAACAAACGAGATTTTATCGCCCTGTCTTAAAACAGTCTGACCGGACGGAATAATTACCTCCCCTTTTCTTTCAACGGCGCAAATGAGCATCTTGCCCGAAAGTCTTCCGAGCGCTTTTTCAATCTGCATATCAATAAGCGGAGAATTATCCGGCAAAACCGTTGTTAAAAGCTCCACTCTTCCACCCGCAAAAGTATCGACCTCAATGGCGGACGGAATGGAAAACAGCCTTGCAATTTCATTTGCCGCTTCAAGCTCCGGGTTGATAATCATTGAGATTCCGAGTTTTTTTCTGATAAACGAGCTTTCCGAAACAAAATCCGGATTTCTCACCCTCGCAACCGTTCGGCAAGAAGAGGTTTTGTTTGCAATCAGACAGCAAAGAAGATTCAGTTCGTCCGAGCCTGTCACGGCTATGAACAAATCTGCAAATTCAATTCCCGCTTCATCAAGCGTTTTGTGAACAACACCGTTTCCGATAACGCCCATAACATCCGAAACATCGGTAACCACTCTGACAGCCTCGGGATCTGTGTCAACAACGGTTATTTCATGTCCTTCGCTTTCAAGCTGTTCCGCAAGCGCTGTTCCGACCTTGCCGCAGCCGACAATGATGATATTCATTTTTATCCCCCGTATTTTCACTTGACCTTTGCCCGAAGCGCCGGTCAATGATAAAACTTCTATTTATTTTAGCACAAAACAAAATATTTTTCCATAGCTTTTAAAAAACTGTAATAAAAGTTAATATCTTTAAAGTGTAGAAAATAAAGGGGCGTTTTTGGTTGTTTTTGCCGAAAATTGAATGATTTGTTGAATTTCAGTGCAGATTGATGTATCATTTATTGAAGATATTCTATAAGAGAGGATTACGCTATGAAACAGCCATCAGAAAAATTCATCAAAACCTTTTCGGTTCATTCCGACCCGAAAACAGACAGAAAATATACCGTAACCGTTTCCGGCTTTCGCTTTTCGGTTTTAACATCAAGGCTTCTTCGTGTTGAATATTCAAGAGCAAAACACTTCACGGACGAGCCGACACAGGCGGTTCTTTTCAGAAACATTGACAAGCCTTTGTTCACTTTCAAAAAAGATTGCAACGATGTTGTAATCGCCACCAAAGACACCGTTTTCTGCTATGACCTGAAAGCCAAAAAGATGAAAAGCATCACCTTAAAGGGCGGAAAAGTTGTGACGGATTTTGAAAAAGGCAACCTCAAGGGTACCTACCGCACGCTCGACATGGTCAACGGTTCCATTCCTCTTGAAGACGGACTTTTAAGCCGAAACGGCGTCAGCGTAGTCGATGACAGCAAAACCGTTCTGATCAACTCCGACGGAACGATGAAAGAACGCCCAAGCTGTAAAGACGAATATTATTTTGCTTACGGCAATGATTACAGAGGCTGTATTAAAGATTTTTACAAGCTTTGCGGCGAAGTTCCGCTTGTTCCGAGATACTGCCTCGGCAACTGGTGGAGCCGTTATAAAGATTACTCGCAAAGCGAATATCTTGAACTGATGGATAAATTCATTGAAAACGAAATTCCGGTCAGCGTTGCAACCATCGACATGGATTGGCACTGGGTTGATGTTATCAAGCGCTTCGGCAAAGAGGACGCGCTTTATCAGCGTGAGGGCTTGCCGATTCATAATATGCTTGAGATTTTTCAGTCTCAGGGCTGGACGGGTTACAGCTGGAACACCGAGCTTTTCCCCGATTATAAAGCCATGCTCAGACAGCTTCAGGACGAAGGCTTCAAGGTCACGCTGAATCTTCACCCCGCTCAGGGCGTCAGACCGTTTGAAGATATGTATGACGAAATGGCAAAGGCGATGGATATTGATCCGCAAAGCAGAAAGCACATCAAATTTGACATTACCGACCCGCAGTTTATTGAAGCTTATTTTGACATTCTTCATAAGCCATATGAAAAAGACGGCGTTGACTTCTGGTGGATCGACTGGCAGCAGGAAAAAACAACAAAAATCAAAGGTCTTGACCCGCTTTGGGCGCTCAACCATTATCACACCCTTGCCTTCAACGGCGAACACAAACGACCGCTCATTCTTTCGCGTTTTGCTCAGGTCGGCTCGCACCGCTATCCGCTCGGCTTTTCC
>JBJFHW010000164.1:0-3074 GCA_051893965.1 Acutalibacteraceae bacterium | reverse complement strand
CCCAATAAATTTTCAGTGGATGACGAAGATATAACAGAAAAGAATGAAGCTCCAAAGACGAAAGTCCTTGGAGCTTTGGAGGTACGTCTCGTTTTAAACCGTGATATTACAATTTGTGCTTTTCCCGCGCCAAGACCGTCCTCCTTTTATCAAATAAATTATAGCATAAAAGCCTTATTTTTTGAAGGAGTTTTGCCCAATCAATATTTTCGTAATCTGTTTCTTAACTGACCCACTCAATTTTTATCTCTGCCTCCTTTACAACAAAAAAAACATCACTATTTACTATTTTTTATTTCGTAACGGTTATATAAAATATAATTATTATATTATTTGATTTTGAGCCTAAAAAAAGACCTATTTTTTGGAATCAGTTTTCCTCAAAACAGGTCTTATGTATCATTCCGTTTTCTTTCTATCGTCTTTTCATGGATTTTATGATTTATTTTGCCGGCGGCACATTCAGCGTCAGATCCGTCAACGGGAAGGAACAGCACGGATGAATACACCCGAATTTATGATCCGCCATACGACGATATTCCATGTTTTGGGGCACATAGACCTTGCCCGAAAGCAGATGCGAATGACAGAACCCACATTCGCCGCTGCGACAGCGAGCCGGAACTGCGATCCCATTCTTTTCAAGAATCTGCATAACAGAATCCGACGTTGAGCCGGCCACGGTCTTTGTCTCGTCCTGAATCGTCACGGTGATGCTGACCTTTTCGGGTACATCAGACGGATAATCGGGCTGATTTTTCGGGTCATGGAATTCTCCGAACATCTCATGGCGGATATATTTGCGTTCAAGTCCCAGCTTTTCAAGCTGCTTATCGGCAAACGCATACATCTGCTGAGGTCCGCACAAAAAGACGGAATACGGCTCGTTTCCGGGCGCATATTTTTGAATCAATTCCGCCGTGATGAATCCTCGTTCAGCGCCGTCGGGAAGTTCACAATCCGCATCGCTGAGTATATGCACAACTCTGAATTTCGGCGTCCGTGCAGCAATCGTGTCCAGTTCTTCACGGAACAAAATGCTCTCTTCGTTTCGACTGCCGTACAATAATGTCAGGTCAAAATCTTCGTCGCCGTCAGCAATTGCATTTGCCATGGAAAGAAACGGCGTAATACCGCTGCCGCCTGCAAGGCCGATAACTTTAGAGGCATCTCGAAGCGGCTGATATTCAAAATTACCGGACGGAGCCGAAACTTCAACCTCGGTTCCGACTTCCCAGTTGTTTAAAATATAATTGGACAGCAGACCGCCGTCAACACGCTTGACGGTCAGCTCATAAAAGCCTTTTAACGAATCGGACGGGGACGACGAAATCGAATAGGCTCTCGTAATCGGAAGCCCTGCGATCGTCTCAAAAACCGTCAGATATTTGCCGGCACCGAAATACGCCAATGCCGATGTGCCTCGTGACGGGTCGGGGACAAGTGTAAAGCTCTTGCAGTCAGCCGCTCGCTGTTTCACCGCGGAAACCTTCAGATACTGACGCTTCGGGTGAAGTGCTCTTGCAAGCTCTTTTGCGTGATCGGCTTCGGAAGGAATTGCAGCGGCTCCCGATTCAAAACGGGCCTGTCTGTTTCCCATCATGGGCAGAAATTTTCTCATAGCTAAAGATTTAATCGGACTTGCCATATTATTTCCCCTCCTTTAATGCCTTGAGCGTGAGTTTTGCGGCTTTTTCGCCGGTATAGTAAGCACAGTAGTAACCGTCACCGCGTTCCTGTGACGCACCGCAGAACAGGAAGTTGTCAAACGGCTGATCTTTTGCGTAGTTGACCGTTCTTGGGATCATGCTGTCCCACATATCGAGGCGGTAACCGTAGGGTGTGCCTTGCGGTGTGTTGAGATAGCGCACAAATGTCGGCGGTAATGCGACCTCGATTTCTTCAATGTAAGGTTTGATAGATATATTCAGCGCCTTTTCACAGGTTTCAATCATATCAGCCGCAACTTTATTCTTAAACTTTTTATAATCCTGCGGACGGACATCTTTCATTACATCGCCGTAAGTCATCGTTGTCAGGAAAAGTTGTGAGGTTCCCGGCGGTGTGCAGTCGGGAATAATTTCATTCAGGCAGTTGATAATACAGTAGCCGTTGCCGAAATCCTTGCATGCCGCATGCTGATCATCGGATTGCAAAGCCGGCGCAATAAAGACGGAATAATCCGTAATGCCGAGCTCTTCTTTTGTCTTGTTCATGCCGAGATAAACCGTTGTCAGCGAGACTGCAGTTTCACGGTAATTTGCCATGCGAAGCTGCTTTTCGGGAATCTCTTCTTTTTCAAACAGATCACGCCAGACAACGCTCGGCATACTGTTGCAGATAAAGTGTTTAGCATAGACTTCTTTCTCACCGTTGATGACGACGCCTGCCGGTTTGCCGTCTTTCATGATAACCTTGGTGACTTCGGAATTGTACCAGATGTCGCCGCCGCTTTGACGGATTACTTCGTCAAGCGCAAGACTCATTTCATGGCTGCGCAAATGCGGAATTCCCGTGCCGTTTTTGACGTATGCGTTGAGCACGGTCATGTAGTATAAAAAGTCAAAACGTGCGCCGGGCGAGCCCATATAGCTCCAATAGGTCGAGAAAATTCCCTGGGCCTTTTTGGGCATACCGAGCGCATCAAGTCCCTCGTTGAGCGTATGCGAGGTCATTCGCATAAAATCCGGCACATATGGTATAACTTTAAGAATACCAGAAAGGTCATCGCCGTCTCCGAGGTAGTCAAATGCCTTATACATCCTTTCCGAAAGCTCGAAAGCTTTCATTGCGCTGTCGTATGAGCCGGGAACAATTTCGTCAAGCTTACGTGAAAAGGCCTCAAAGCCAACAGGCATACGGGCATCGACTGTAACCTCCACGCCGTTTTCATTGATAAAGGTGTCGGTGTCGCCGGGCTTTGCCGGGATAACAAGGCGGAAAGTTGAATCGTGCTTGTGCCAGTCTGTACGGGCGTTCAGCCCATTGAAGAAAATCTCAACCGTGCCGGGCTCTTCTTTCGTGCCGATACCGCACAATTCATGCAGCGACGGCTCAAATTCAAACCGTCCGCG
>JBJFHW010000163.1:0-14681 GCA_051893965.1 Acutalibacteraceae bacterium | reverse complement strand
AGCTCCGTTCCCAGAAGCGACCAGGTGCCGCAGCTTAAAAACAGAAAATCATCTTCCGCCGACGGAACGCTTGCCATGGCGCACTGCGTGTCATGCCCTGCAACGGCAATCACCTTTGCAGGTTCGACTGAGAGCTCATCACAGATTTCATCGCTGAGCTGTCCGACCGTCGTTGCCGTCGGAAGAATTTTTGAAAACAGCTTTTCGGGAAGTCCGAGCGCATCAAGCACCGTTTTTGACCAGGTGCGCTTTTTTGCATCGAGAAGCTGCGTGGTGGAAGCGATGGAATATTCCGTGTGCATTTCTCCCGTAAGCATAAAGCAAAACAGATCGGGCATCATCAAAAGATGCTCTGCGCGTTCAAGCAGTTCCGGGCGGTTTTCTTTCAGCGACAAAAGCTGAAACGCCGTATTGATTTGCATAAACTGATTGCCCGTAATTTCATAAAATTCTTTGGCAGGCAATTTTGCAAAGGCTTTTTCAAGCATACCGTTTGTTCTTGCGTCACGGTAATGCACGGGATTTTCAAGCAGTTTTCCGTTTTTGTCAAGAAGACCGAAATCAACGCCCCAGGTATCAATACCGATGCTGTCGATTTTTCCGTAGGCTTTTGATTTGATCAGTGATTGCTTGATTTCAAAAAACAGTCTTAAAACATCCCAATAAAGCGTTGAGCCGAGAAAAACCGGGTCGTTTGAAAAACGGTGTATTTCCTCAAGGCTGAGCTTTTCGCCGTCATAGGTTCCGAGAATAGCTCTGCCGGAGGACGCACCGAAATCAAAACTTAATAAGTGAAGTTTCTTTTCCATGTCTGTACCCTTTATTTTTTATACATCGGGCCGAAGTTCTTGCAGGCACGGAAATCGGCGCTTTCCTTGTCCATGCCGAATGCATTCCACACAGCAGGACGGAAAATCTTTTCTTCCGGAACATTATGCATACAAACGGGAATACGCAAAATGGAGCAAAGCGTAATCAGATCTGCGCCGATATGACCATAGCTGATGGCACCGTGGTTTGCGCCCCAGTTGTTCATCACATCATAAGCCGACTTAAAAGCACCCTCGCCGGTAACACGCGGAGCGAACCATGTGCACGGCCAGGTATAGTCGGTACGCTTCCAAAGCTTGTCGGAAACTTCGTCGGGCAGATTGACGGTATAACCTTCAACAATCTGCATAACGGGGCCTAAGCCTTTGACGATGTTCAGACGGCACATGGTTGCCGGCATTTCACTGCGGGTAAGAAATCTTGAAGAGAATCCGCCGCCCCTGAAATAGCCCATATCAGCCGCGTTCCATGTGGTGGAATCAAGGCAGATTTTCTGATCTTCTTCGGTCATTTCCCAGAAAGGCTTGATAATGCCGTTTCCGTTTTCGTCTTTCACTTCGCCGCAGAAATCAAGAGCCGAAGCGCCCGAATTAATCAGGTGAATAAAGCCGCCTGCTTCCTTGGCAACACCCTCAAGCTCATAGCCCGTTGCCTTTTTCACCGCTTCGGGGCTCCAATAGGTGCGTACATCGGAGAACATCTGAGCCGTGTTTGTCAGAAGCTTGCCGAACATCATGGAAACGCCGTTGAGTGTGTCGTTTTCCGTTGCCAGAACATAAGTCTCTCTTGCGCCGTTCCAATCGAACGAGGAGTTGAGAAGCGCTTCGGGATAGTCGCAGTTGGGATAAAAGTCCGTCCACTGTCTCTGACCCTGGAAGCCGCCGCAAAGTGCGTTATGTCCGACGGCTTCTTCTTCGCAGCCCTCGGGAAGATTTTCGTTTCCGCCATAAAGATCCTTGATGATGCACATCATCTTCACAACAAATTCCCAGGCTTCTTCCTTTTCGGCGTCTGATTTTTTGAACCAGTCGGGATTTTTGTCAAAGCCCTCTTTGCAGTTTTCCTTTGTCCATTTGAGCGCTTTCTGATATTCTTTTTCGTCATAGATGCCCTCAGTCATACGGCGGATAATTTCAACCTCGTCAACCGATTCCACACGCATGCCGAGATAATCTTCAAAGAAATCGGGGTTGATAATGGAGCCTGCGATACCCATGCAGATTGAGCCGATCTGAAGATAGGATTTTCCGCGCATGGTGGCGGCGGCAACAGCTGCTCTGCCGAAGCGAAGAAGCTTTTCTTTGACATCTTCGGGAATTTCGGTTGCATCCGCATCCTGAACATCTTTGCCGTAAATTCCGAAAGCGGGCAGACCTTTCTGTGCATGGGAAGCAAGAACGGAAGCAAGATAAACCGCACCCGGACGCTCTGTTCCGTTAAAGCCCCAGACGCCTTTGATGGTGTCCTTATCCATATCCATGGTTTCGGAGCCGTAGCACCAGCAGGGAGTAACCGTCAGCGTGATGGCAACGCCCTCTTTGCGGAATTTGTTTTCGCAGGCGGCGGCTTCTGCCACTCTGCCGATGGTTGTGTCGGCAATGACTACCTTAACGGGGTCGCCGTTTGTATAGCGAAGATTCTCACTGAACAGCTTTGCCGCAGATTTTGCCATGTTCATGGTCTGCTCTTCAAGCGACTGACGAACCTTTAACGGGCCGCGTCTTCCGTCGATGGTGGGTCGGATTCCGATAACCGGGTAATCTCCGATTAATCTTTGTTTGCTCATTGTGTATTCCTCCTTGAAATATATTAAAAATATACAGGTAATTTAATTATACTGTTGTTTTTTGATAAAGACTTGTTGTATAATATCAATAAAATATAACAATATTCACATTTGGCGGTGCTTATGAGTAATTGCGCTTTTCACGAACAAAGAGTACGCGGAACCGTTGATTTTCCGATTGAATTTCATCATGTTGACCGAAGTCACCCACGCTATCAGATGCCGTTTCACTGGCACATCGACTATGAACTGCTGCGGGTGCTTTCGGGCGAGCTTGTTTTGTCTTTGAACACAAACACAATAAAGCTTTGCGCAGGCGATGTGATACTCATTCAGGACGGCGTTGTTCACGGCGGCACGCCTTTTGACTGCGTTTATGAATGTATTGATTTTGATTTAAACTCGTTTCCCCTTTCGGGCACGGTCTGCAAAAAAGAGCTTGACGATCTTCAGAATCACCGTGTTACACTTTGCAAAACCTTTCCGGCCGAAAGCGAAGAGGTGACCGTTTCAAACCGTCTTTTTCAAACGCTTGAAAGTCCTCAGAAAGGCTATGAATTCACGGCGCTCGGCTTGATTTTTGAGTTGATCGGCTTAATTTTGCGAAATCACCGATACAGCGACGCAGACGAGAGCAAAAGCCGAAACAGCAAGCGGGTGCGGCAGCTGAAAAATGCTTTGCGGCTCATTCGCGAAAAATATAACACCCTGCTGACGCTCGAAGATCTTTCGGCAGCGGCAGGTATGTCACCGAAATATTTTTGCCGCTTTTTTGTTGAAATGACGGGGCGCACACCGATTGATTATCTCAACTATTACCGTGTGGAATGTGCCTGTGAGCAGCTTTTATATTCGGACGAATCCGTAACCGAAATTGCGCTCTCGTGCGGTTTTAACGATCTGAGCTATTTTGTCAAAACTTTCAAGAAATACAAGGGCATCACACCGGGAAAGTTCAGAAGTCGGCGGGAAACAGCATATAAACCGAATGAAACATAAACAGAGATTCATAAAATTTGCCAATAAAATCGGCCGCCCGATGGGCGACGCTACGGATTATGCTTGCAGCGCCGACCCCTCGGGCGGCTTGGTTTTTCTATAATCGTTTCATTCAATCAGTTGAAATTATTTTTCGCAAATTGCGTTCATCAATACCCCTCTTCACTGTTCCATGTATATCTCGGGTCTTCAAAGGTCTTATCCTTTAATACCTTTTTTATCAATCGGTATTGCTTCACTGCTTCTTTGACAAAATCGTCCTGTGTAACACCTTTTTCATCGCTGTCAAACAAAATGATATAACAACTGTCAAAGGCACCGCAGATTTTGGCTTCGTAATCGTCTTCGTTGACATAAAGCGTAACTTTTACTCCGTCATATTCCTTTTGCTCCGGTTCAAAATCAACAACCTTTGTCAGAAAATCGTTGATTGCGCTTTTCGGATTCATTTCTATTCTGTACTTTTGGTTAAGCAACGGACTTGTGCTTTTGAAATAGTTGATTTCATAATCCATGGGCTGATATAAAGTGACATATTTTGCAATCAAGCAACTATCCATTTCAATGGCGCAATTGCTGTCATTATCGGTTTTTCTGTATAGAAAAAACTGCTTCATGGATTATATGAGCTTTCTTTCAAAGGCTCGCAGATGTTAACTCTGTTGGCACTGAAATATCCGAAAGCGCCGAATGCAAGACAAACAGCGAGCAAACCACATAAAACCCAATTAAAAACCTTTTCCGCTTTCTGTTCGTTCAGTTTATTTTTTGACTGCAAAACAGCAAAAACCAAGCAAAGCACGCCTAAACAAAGCAAAGCCGGAACCGCTGCATATTTAAACGGTAAGGTATAATAATAAAGTTCTTCAAAAGCAGTAAACAATACGGTGCCAAGCAAAACAACTGCACCCAGGATAGAAACCACCGATATTTTTGCGTATATTTTTTTCATGTTGATTGTCTCCTTTTCATGCCAAATAGGATTTCAAATCTTTAACCGGATAAAACGGAAGCAATCCTCTTTTTCAGCATCAAAATCATTCCTTTGTTAAAGCAAAAAATCATATTTTACTTCTTACTTTGAAATAAATTTCTTTAATATATTCTTCTATGTCATCATGCATATTTCCAAAATCAAAATCCTGATTCATGATTTGATCCATCCTGCTTATGAAAGCATGGTCTTTTAAAAATTCTTTTTCTTCATCTGAAAAATCATATTTCAGTGTTTTCCCATTCATATAAAAATCAAACACAATTCTTTTCAGCCAGACAAGAGCATCGCCGTAACGATGAAACTCAAAAGCCAAGTCTGCAAACTTCAGCATATGCGGTATGTCCGGATATATATTCTGAATTTTGAACATCCGGACAACATATTCATAAAGGCTGAAATGATCTTTTTTGTTTTCAAACAAAGGCCGGTAGCACACTTTTTCAAAGGCTGTTTTCATTTCAGCAATTATTCTCGCTTCGCTTTCATCATCTGTTCTTACCCAATTCATTTCCGGCGTTAAACTCATACTGCAAATTGAACAGTATGGATCTTCATCGAACGCTTCTTCTTTTCTATGTAATTGGGTGATATTTATCAGAATATCATAAAACGCAAGTTCGGTATTTATATAATATGGCATACCGGTTTGCTTTGATTTTTCTTCATCAATGTAAGTATAATGCGGCTCTTTGAAAACTTTTGCAACCACATAATAATTCCGTTCAATTGGCTTTATAAAATATCCTTTTACTTTTTCAAATCCTTTTTTGGAAAGAAAGTGTTTTATTTCCGATTTAACAGCGTCCATCATTTCACCTTTCATTTTCGTTCCAAATTGTTCTTCTGCTTCGGTTACTGCTGTTCTTCCTGAGCATCACCGTTTATTTCGTTATCCGTTTGTGCTTCAATGAACCGATAATCAATGCTTTCGGGATCAACGGTATCCTTTGACAAACCTGCCCTGAGTTCATACCGGGCGAAAAAGGAAACAATCAGCAAAACGACCGCACAAATCAGCAAAATAACAAACAAAGTATCTTGTTGATAATAGCCAAAGAAGTATGACAGAACGAAAAAAATCCAGAACGCCGTGTTTGCTGTATCACGAACAAACAGTAGTCGAACTCTTTTTTTGTTTTTCTCGTTCTGCCTTGCTTCAAGCACATCCACAACAAGCGACAGGATATAAGTTACGACAAAAACGGCCACAAGAACAGTTTCGACTGTCAACAACCATTTGCGATTTTCTGTTTTGCCGAGAAAAATCAAGGCAACAACCGCAGCAGCCAATACAAGGATTTTTGCTGTGCCGTTTATTCTTTTTAGCTTTTGAATTTTTGATTTTTCGTTCATGATTGCACCAATCCAATTATAAAAATTCACCGGCATAATAAAGTTTGTCTGGCATCTGTTTTATATTGGTTTCTCCCAAACTTTAAATATTCAACATACAGTACGGACACAGCGTGCCGTGTTCCGTAGTCAGGCACAAATTTTCATTTGATGCTGACAGGTTCAGCCGAAAAAATATATTTCATTTTAACTGCCTACAAATTTTTTATCGCTTTGCGGACAATAATCTGTCATATTTTTCTTTTCTCACTAAATAATATACAACATTATTTCCAAAATGTCAACACAAAACAAATATCTGCCCGATTTAACAAATATTTTGCAGATAAACATAAAATTCAGTAAAAATTAAGCCGCCCAAGAGGCGGCACTACAAGCGCACAAACCAAGCGTCGCCACTCGGGAGCCGGTTTTACCGCAATTCTTATAAATGGGTTACGGTAGGGACACGGCGTGCCGTGTCCGCAAAGCGATAAAAAATTTGCAAACAATTAAAAATAAACATGCTGCTTTTCATTGTACCTAATGTTTTAACGGTCAGATGCTGTTTGCACCTTACGGTCAGTGGGTTCAGGAAACAACCTCGGCGGCGCCCGGACAAAACCTGCGGTTTTGTTCTTTGCGCAGCTGCCGCAGCGCAAAGTGTGCGGCTTCGCCGCACGGGCGCCGGTGGCAGATTGTTTCCGTTTTGACCGTAACTCCCGTATCGTTACAAGTTAATCAAATTTATACACCCCGACAACAAATTCAACCACGGTTTCAAGGCTTTCCAGCTGTTCGGCTTTCATAATGTTTTCAGGAGCAGTGCGGTAATAATAGGGTGTCATTTTAAAAAGACTCATGATGTCAGAACTGCTCGGCAGAAAAATTTTGTCTTTAATTTTAAAACTGTCCGTAAGCTTTAAAACGGTTGTTTGAGGAAGCTTTTCATCGTTTTTATAAGCGGTTTCATAAACGCTTTCTTTCAGCTGCAAAAGATGATTTTCACCCGGTACCACCGAGAGAAGCACGCCGTCTTTTTTAAGAATGCGCGAAAACTCTTTTTCGTGAAACGGCGCAAAAAGATGAAAAGCAATGTCCGTGCAGGCATCTTTCATCGGAATGTGCGACAAATTTGCAACAAAAAATGAAGCGTTGAGTTTTCTTTTTGCCGCAAGACGAACCATTTTTTGCGAAAGGTCAAAGCCGTAAAGCTTGCCGCTTTGCTTTTCAAGAAGCTTCCCACTGTAATAGCCCTCGCCGCAGCAGATGTCAAGCATTACGGGATTTTCTTTTTTGAGCGACAGAATATAGTCGGATATGCCGTTTGACAGAGATTGAAAATATCCTTTTTCAAGAAACGCATGCCTTGAGCGTGCCATATCTTTGTTATCTCCGATCAGTCCGGCGCTTTTATGGTTTGCATAAAGCAGATTCACATAACCCTCTTTGGAAATGTCAAAACAGTGACGGTTTTGGCAGACAAGGCTTTTGTTTTGCTTTTCAAGCGTACCGCCGCAAACGGGACAGATTAATTCATCGGTATAGACCATCAACCATCGTTCTTTCTTTTCATTTTATTATGAGAAAGTATAGCAGAAAAAGAACGGTTAGTCAATTTTTGCGGTGTGTAATACTCGCAGGCGATATGGCACTGACCGACATAATTTGACAAAATAACAATAAGACTATATAATAAAAACACAGTCGTAAGACTGCCAAGAGAGTGCTGTAAGGCAAACAGATTGATTTTGTTTGCTTGATAACGGTAGGCGGTTTGCTCTCCCTACGGAGGGCTTGCCCTCTGATTTTTAATTAGGGGGTGATGCTATGGAATTAATGGAATACTTAGTATTGATTATACTTATTATTCTTGCAGCCACTGGCTACAATCTTAGCATAAAAAAATAACCGCCCACTCGTTCAAAAAAAGGCGATTATTTTTTAATTAAACTTTTTTGAGCAAACCGCTTATCGCAGTGCTCTCTTGTATTTTTATTATACCACACAATCGCATTTTGTCAAGCCAGATAATGAATAACGCTGTATTCGCGGGTGAAATTTTAAAATCAGCTGTTTTTCTCCCGCGTGATCATGCAAGCGGTGCTTGCCGCGTAACATCAGCGGGTATTACCCGCCGCCGCATAATAGTTCGGCAACGTTGAAAAAACCGCCGGTGTGTGCTAATATTAAAAACAGGCAAACGGCTTTCGGACGGATTTGTCCGAAAAAGGAAAGGAAGCGACTTTATCTGTTATGGCAAAGGAAAAACAGGTCAAAACCAACGCAATGCGTATTCTCGATAAAAAGAAAATTCCGTATAAAGTGAACTACTATCAGTGCGATGAATTTATTGACGGTGTTCATATTGCCGATATGCTTTCGCAGCCTTATGAAATTTCTTTCAAAACCCTTGTCACAACGGGCAAGTCAGGCGAACATTATGTTTTTGTTCTTCCGGTTGACAAAGAAATTGATTTCAAAAAGGCCGCAAAGGCTGTCGGCGAAAAAAGCATTGAAATGGTGCATGTTAAGGATATTAAAAATCTGACGGGGTATATCCGGGGCGGCTGTACTTCAATCGGCATGAAAAAGCAGTTCAGGACTGTTGTGGATTCAAGCGCAACTTTCCATGAAGAAGTCATCGTCAGCGGTGGCGCATTGGGCGTGCAGCTGATGCTCAGACCTGAGGATCTGCTCAAAGCGGCAAATGCCGAAACAGCGGACATCTGCTTTGAATAATCCGTAATATTTTTTTAAAACTATTGAAATTTTGTGAATTTGGTGTATAATAAAACCATAAAGGAGGAATTTACTATGAACGATTTTCTGAAAGAAATTGAAACCATTCTCAAAGATATGTGGAACTATCTTTACAGATTCCTTTGCCATATTACCGGCGAAGATGTAAACGAGGATTGGCTCGTATAAGCCAAAGAATCTCAAAAGACAAAATAATCTTTAAACCCTCTGCTTTAGCGGCACAGCTCAGGCTGTGTCGTTAAAGTTTTTATGTGTATTTTTCAACAACCGAAAGGAAAAAAATTATGCTGAAACCTTTTCTTGAAATCGGAAAAATTGTTTCCACCCACGGAATCAAAGGCGAAGTCCGGGTGCAGCCATGGTGCGACAGCGGCGACTTTATGAAGAAGTTTTCCGTGCTTTATCTTGACAAAAAGGGTGAAACGGCGGTAAAAATCGTTTCCTGCCGTCCACACGGAAATGTGGTTATCATGAAGCTTGAGGGTGTTGATACGCCCGAACAGGCGCAAAAAATGCGTTCAAAGGTGCTTTATATGAACCGCAATGACGCAAAGCTTGAAAAAGGTCAGGTGTTCATTCAGGATCTGATCGGCTGCACAGTTTTTGACGCCGACAATGAAAAGAAAATATACGGAAAAATCACCGACGTCAGTCAGACCGGTGCGAACGATGTCTGGCATATCACAGACGAAAGCGGCAGAGAATATCTGATTCCCGTTATTCCGAGTGTTGTGCTTGAAGTTGACGCCGGACACGAAAAAGTGCTCATCAGACCGCTCAAAGGAATTTTCGACGGCGAGGTAAACGGCGATGAGGATTGATATTCTGACGCTTTTTCCCGAAATGTGCGAAAGTGTGCTGAGCGAAAGCATCATCGGCAGAGCGCGCAAAAACGGCTTTGTGCAGATTAACTGCCGTCAGATCCGCGATTATTCCGCCGATAAGCATAAAAGGGTTGATGACACACCCTACGGCGGCGGAATGGGTATGGTGATGCAAGCGCAGCCGATTTATGACTGCTTTCAGTCCCTGTGTGAAGAAATCGGAGAAAGACCGCACCTTATCTATATGACGCCGCAGGGCAAAACGCTCACGCAGCAAAGGGTCAAGGAGCTTGCAAAACTTCCGGGCTTTGCCGTTTTGTGCGGACACTATGAGGGTGTTGACGAAAGAGTGATTGAAGAAATCGTTGACGAAGAAATTTCCGTGGGCGATTATGTGCTGACAGGCGGCGAGCTCGGCGCACTGATTGTTGCCGACAGCGTTTCAAGGATGCTTCCCGGTGTTCTTTCCGATGAGGAATGTTTCACAAACGAAAGCCACTTCAGCTGCCTGCTTGAATATCCGCAGTATACCAAGCCGCCCGAGTGGCGCGGCAGAAAAGTTCCCGATGTTCTGCTTTCGGGACACCATGCAAACATTGAAAAATTCCGCCGCGAAAAGTCGCTTGAGCGAACACTTTTGCGCCGCCCCGATATACTGGAAAAGGCGGAGCTTTCAAAAAAAGACAGGCAATTTCTTGAACAGTTTGTGTCTAACGATGATAAAAAATAGCCTGTTGTTGTGCATTGTGACGTGAAACACGAATTTCTTATGGTGATTTTGCACAAATATTAAGCTTCGTTTTAGTCAACATTTAGTCTTGCAACCAAAAAATTTTTAAACCATTGACCTTGATTTGATTTGTGGTATAATAAGGGACGTAAGCAAAATTATATTTGTGTGTGGGAGATATTGATATGTACGTTAAAGATGTCAAAGTTCAGAATCAGGTGGGACTTCATGCCCGCCCCGCAACATTTTTTATTCAGAAAGCCAATGAATTCAAGTCCTCAATCTGGGTTGAAAAGGAAGAAAGAAGAGTCAATGCAAAAAGTCTTCTCGGTGTTCTTTCCCTCGGAATTATGGGCGGAACAGATATTCGCATCATGGCCGGCGGTCCTGATGAAGAAGAGGCTGTTGAAGAGCTTGTTAAGCTTGTTGAATCAGGCTTTGCTGACTGATTAAGGTTTTGTCTTTTTTGGGGCACATCGTTTTTCAAGGCGATGTGCTTCTTTGTTTAAACGGCAAAGGAGGGTGCGGCGTGAGGAATATCATCATTGCGGGTTCGGCTTCAAAGCTGATTGCAGTGCTTGACAAGATGCTTTGTCAGTCTGATATACACTATCAGTATGTTTGCAGAAGCGCGAGCGAAATTCTGGCGCTGACAAATGAGCTTTCCGACGCTGTTCTTATTTGCGGACCGCTGAAAGATGTTCCGTCAATTTATCTTGCAAAAAATCTGCCCGATACCTGGGACGTGATTTTACTGCTTGCTTCAAACGCACCGTTTCCCTATTATGTCAGCAATATTATACCCGTCAATTTGCCGGTAAACCGTATGGAGCTTGTTGAAACGATTCTGTCTGTTGCAGAAGACGCAAGCGAAACCTACGGCACAAAATCCACGGCAAAAAAGGTAAGACCGAAAGAAGAAAAAGAAATCATCGAAAATGCAAAGCGCATCATTATGAGAGAAAGACAGCTTTCGGAAAGCGACGCGCACAAGCTTCTTCAGCGTTACAGCATGAATCTGGGCATCACGATGCAGCAGGCGGCGCTGAGGTTTATTGGTAGCGATGATTAGTCGTCAGATAACAGGAAAGGAACGGTAACAGCCATGTTCAACGAAAAGCGAATCAGCATTTTCTGCGGTCATTACGGTAGCGGAAAAACAAATCTTGCGGTGAATTATGCGTTTCATTTAAGAAACAAAGGGCACCGGGTCACCGTGCTTGATCTTGACATCATCAATCCTTATTTTCGTACCAAAGACAGCGAAAAGGATTTTTCCGATGCGGGCATTGAACTGATTGCGTCGGAATTTGCCAATTCGGCGTTAGATATGCCTGTGCTTCCGGCGCAGATGTACGGAGCGGTTCAGGACAGAAATTCATACTGCGTTCTCGATGTCGGCGGCGACGACCGTGGTTCCGTTGCACTCGGAGGCTTTGTGCCGTATATAAAAGAAGAAAACAACTATGAAATGTTTTATGTTGTGAATTTTTACAGACCGCACACGCAAAATGCCGAAAAGGCGCTTGCGGTTATGCGGACCATTGAAGAAACCTGCGGTCTTTCTTTTTCGGCGGTGATTAACAACTCCTGTCTCGGTATCCAGACAACACCGGACGATGTGATTTCAACCTTTGAAGAAGCCGACAAGCTTTGCAAAATGTGCTCTTTACCGCTTGCCGCAACAAGCGTGAGAAAAACGCTTCTGCCGGAACTTGAGGGCAGGTGCGAAAACCTTTTCGGGCTTGATCTTCAGGAAAAATATTTCAAAGTTACGGGAATATAAAAAATTTATATTAAAAAGATTTCAATGAAATCAGCGCCAATACATGTGAATCAAAAATCACCGTAAATGCTCTTAAAAAAGCCGTTTACGGTGATTCTTTTATTATCTTTCCTGCTCGTCAATCGGCATCGTTGCGTAAGCATTAAGCGCAAGGGAAGCGGTGTTTCCCGAAAGATATTCATAATATCCCTGCGCGCCCACCATAGCCGCGTTATCGCCGCAAAGATCCAATCTCGGCAGATAAAGCTCCCAACCGTTCTTTCGGCAAACTTCCGTCATTTTACGCCTTAAAACAGAGTTTGCGCTCACACCGCCGGCAAGGGCGATTTTTTTATATCCGAGCTCACGGGCGGCTTTTTCCGTGTTGTCGCAAAGGAAAGAAGTCACAGCGTTCATGAAAGAGGCGCCGAGGTCGGGAATGTTGATTTCTTCCCCCTTTTGATTTTTGTTGTGGATAACATTGATCACGGCGGTTTTCAGCCCCGAAAAGCTGAAATCATACGGTGCATCGTGCACTTTCGGCCGCGGAAACTTATACGCTTCGGGATTGCCGTCTTTTGCCGCTTTATCAAGATTCAGTCCGCCGGGATAAGGAAGTCCCATGCTTCTTGCCGCCTTGTCGAGCGCTTCACCCGCCGCATCGTCGCGCGTTTTGCCGATGATTTTAAAATCCGTATAATCTTTGACTTCAACTAAGTGGCTGTGCCCGCCGCTGACAACAAGGCAGAAAAACGGCGGCTCAAGTCCGGGCGAGGTAATGTAGTTTGCTGCAATGTGAGAGCGCAGATGATGAACCGGAATCAGCGGAAGATTTCTCGAATAAGCAAGAGCCTTTGCATAGTTTACGCCGACAAGCAGGGCACCGATGAGCCCCGGCGCATAAGTCACGGCAACGGCGTCAATATCGTCAAGCGTCAGCTGTGCTTCGCTCAGCGCTTCGCTGACAATGCCCGAAATGGCTTCGGCGTGGCGGCGCGAGGCAATTTCGGGAACAACACCGCCGTATATTTTGTGTTCTTCAACCTGAGACGCGATTTTGCTTGAAAGAACGGTTCTTCCGTTTTCAACAACTGCGGCGGCAGTTTCATCGCAGGAGGATTCAATTGCAAGAATTTTCATTTTTATTTTGCGGCTTAAAGCCGTTTCCTTTCTTTGATATTAACTGTTAAAATATTTTGTCATAATATATCCGTCCTCGGGCGGGTCGGTATAGAAATTTTTGCGTTCGCCGCAAACGGAAAAGCCGTGCTTTTTATAAAGCGCCTGCGCGGCGGTATTGCTTTTTCGCACTTCAAGCGAAACAAAAGCGCAGTTATTCTCTTTCGCATTTTCGCAAACCTTTTTAACCAGAGAAGAAGCCACGCCGTTTCTGCGTGCGCTCTTTCTGACGGCAACATTTGCAATATAACATTCGTCCGCAACAATGTGTGAGCCGATATATCCGAGAACCTCACCGCAGCGTTTTGCGGTAAAGAAATGCGCGGTTTCATTTTCGGTTTCACTCAGCAAAGAAGCTTCGCTCCAAGGCGCGCTGAAGCATTCTTTTTCAATTTCGGCAATTTCTTTTACGTCGTCTTTCGTCATTTGGGAAATGATTGTTTTTGAAAGCTCGTCAATAAGCTTATCAATGAATATTTCAAGCGCATCGGCACATCGGCGGTAGGTTTCAATATCCCCGCCGAAAGGGTCGGGTACGCCGCCCGGCGGTACAATGCATTTTTCCTTACAAGGCAAAGCGGCTTTGTGGTTTTCACTCATGCATACGATGAAATCGCTTTCCTCAAGCAGATAAACCGAAAGCCTTTTTGAGCGGTGCGCGCGCATATCAATGCCTTTTTCCGCCATAACCGCGACGGCATTTTCACTTGCACAGTCGCCCGGAAACGCGGCAAGACCGGCGCTGTCGGCCGTGACAGGCAGACCGAGTGCATCAGCTTTTTTTTGAAAAAGATATTGCGCCATCGGGCTTCGGCAGGTGTTGCCCGTGCAGACAAAAAGAATTTTCATAAATGAATCACCTTGATTTTATCTTACCTAATAATATAGCACAAACCCATGAAAAACACAACACAAAAAAGACGGCAGGTTGTTTTTGCCGTCTTTTCATATTGCATATTTTTGTTTTTATTCGGCTGCATCGGTGGGATCGTTTTCAACAGCATCTGTGATGGAAGAAACGAGACCCTGAATGGTTTGAATTGCTTTAAGAACAATTGAGCAAATTGACTGATAGATTTTGGTGAAAAACTCGATAAACTGATCCATAATAAAACCTTCTTCGTATATTAATATTATTCATACCGCCGCAACATTTCAGGCGGTATCTGTTAAAAATTGTATATCTATAAACGACAGCTGTCAATTATTTTTTTGTGACATTTTTATTAAAAAATATTATAATATTTACAAACTGACCGGCGGACAATGTCCGGCAAGCACCGCTTGCTGACGCGGTGGCGGAAAGCTGTAAGCTTTTACAATTTCGCCACAGCGGAAACCAAGTGAAAAAAGGAGTAAAGTTTTTTGCCAAACTTTTTTACATAAAAGCTTGTGGGGTCAAGGGGCAACGCCCATTGGCGCCGTCCGCAGACGGCGAAATCCCAATGCTTCAAAAAGCGCAGGAAGGTAGGCTA
>JBJFHW010000162.1:0-14805 GCA_051893965.1 Acutalibacteraceae bacterium | reverse complement strand
ATCTTTCATCGAAATCCAATAGGCATTTTCAAGAACGGCACTGTTATTTCCGTATGCAAGCGAAGCGCTGTATTTGCTTTTCGGCTTTGCTTCTTCATACGGCATAATCTTTTCGTCCGCCGCGCCGACCCATTTTGCAAGAGTAAAAGTGGCAAAATATAGATTTCCCCCGATATTCAGGTAATCCGATGCATTCAGCTTCGTATAATCACCCGAGGTGAGTTTTAACGGATCAACGGTTTTTGAATAGGTAAAATAAGCAAGATGCGCTTCGGAAAGATCGGTGTTTTGGATATTGAAAGTTTCGGGATATTCGTTTATCAGCGAGGTTTCCGAAACGGACATTGCCGAAAAAGCCCAGCAAGCTCCGTAATCGCCCTGGTCCTTTACGGCGGTTACAAGATTGTTTTCACGCGAGTCATATTTTGCCGGAAGAGACGAAGCTTGTCTGAAGATACTGCTTTGCTCTGCCGGTCTCTGCTTTGCCTGAAATGTTGTCGGAGCGTAACCGTTTTGTGAGGTTTGATCCGCCTTATAAATTATTTTTCCGTAATCCGAAGCGCCGGCAAAAAAGGAAAGTGTAATTGCCAAAAAGCAAACCGTCATAAATACTGTTATGAATTGAATGATTCGCGAATCTCTCTTTTTTGCATTTTTTAATTTGCCGTTCACTGAAAACGCCTCCTTTTATAAATCACTGAATTATTTTTCAACAAGTAATGTATCTAAATGAATTTTAACATAAATTCATTGATAAAACAATAGAAAAACAAACAATCCGAAGATTTAATTTACAAATCCACAAAATGAATTTTCTTCATTACCGTTTTGTTCCACCTCACTGCCGACATGTGTTTCTTCCCATCAAAAAAACCGCTCGGATTTGTCTTTTCAAAAGAGTGTAAAGTTATTTTCTTGCGTCTTTTCCACATAAAAATCAATCCACGTTGAAAACTGTGTTAAAAATGTTGATAACTAACCCTTGAATCGTTGAAAACATCTTCAAAAGCGTGGAAAACTTCGTTTGAATGTTGAAAACTTTTTTGTGTAAAGAATCCATCTTATGTATGTAAAGCTAAAATACTTTACACATGTTTGCTCGCTTTTTCTATGTTTTTTTGTTTGATTTCTATGTTTTATTTTCAGATTTTTTCTTTTTTCAATGTTTATCGCCAAAAAATGAAGCTTCAAAAATTGTAAAACATAAATCCTGCAACCCTTGTTTAGGCTCAAAAGCTGTATAGAACAAACCGACCGCTGCACTTATTTACCTTTATAATACAACTAAAGCTTCTCGCCTTACGCAGCTTGTTGTGCTGCTAAAATTCACTCATTTCTCTTGCATCTCTTACATCTGAGGAATTTATGAGATTCCTCTTTTGGATTTTCAGTGTTCTGAAAGGTCGATGATGTATCAGTCAAACACAGCGTATTGATATAAAAAAGCACCGCAAAAAGGAGCCTATCTCTTTTTACGGTGCATTGTTTATTAATTTATAAATTAATATGCGATTTCCCAAACCTCATCATCGGAGCCTTCAAAACTTGCTGTTCCGTTGAATACGGTTATCTTTGCACTTCCGTTGCCGTCCATCGGCATATTAAAGTGAAGATTGGTGATTTTTCCGTCCGGATTGACCGTCAGGGTGATTGTTGTTCCGGGGTAATGCATATTTGCATCGGTAATTGTAGCACCGCTTATATCGATTGTTGTAAGATCAAGATAACCGAATGCCGCTGCGTTATGAGTAGGAACCGGCTGAGTAAAGGTTGTGTTTTCTTCAACAAGCGTAATTGTGTAAACAATGCTGTCTCCCTGCTTTTCTGCTGTTGCAGAAGCAATACCGTCTGCCGTAAGTTTAAAACCGTCCGCCGGAGGGATAACGTCTGAAACCTTAACCCCGCTTACTTCTTCGCCGTCATCGTTCGTTCCGCTTCCGACTCCGCCCGTGAAAGTATAGCTTTCGGTTTCTTCGCCGGCAAGATTCTGAATGATGCTGTTGACGATATTCTTTGCCCCCGGAACGCTTAATTCAGTAAGCTGAATGGTTACTTTCTCCGTTTTCTTTGCTGTCATGTTTTGCTCAGTTCTCAGAGCGCTGAAAGCATCTGTTACATTTTTAAGAATCTCCTCTTTTGAAAGAGACGAAGGATCTGTGTCCTTTTTTTCCGTTGTTTGTTCTTCTGCGTCAGCACCTGCTGTTGTCTGAACATCACCCTGAACAGCCGGAAGATCCTGCACGGTGGTTATTTCTTCGGCAGTTGTTACTTCGGTCTGGGGCATGGTCGTTGTTGTCTGACTTTCCGTCGTTGTCTGTGCAGCTGAAGCTGCAAGCTCTTCACTTAAAACCTTTTTCTCCCGAATTGAACCAACTTCAAAACCGATGAAGAACAGCCACAATGAAAGCACAACGCAGATGACCGCTTTTACTTCTTTTTTCATGTTTACTTCGTCTCCTCTTTGACAGCCTTGCGGCGTTAATAAAAATGCCGCGTTTCAAACATCGGCAATGCGTATTTATACTATATTATACGATACCTAATTTATGTTTTTTTGTCAAGACCTGAGACTTAAAATTCATAATCTGTTGACAAAAAAACGCACAGTGCCGGATTTTCTGTCACTGTGCGTTTTAAAGGATTTGCTGAAATTTTGTTATCAGTATGTGTTAGCGCCATTTTCGGTTGTGCTTTCTTTGTCTGTGGTCACAGCACTGCCGGAAACAGATTCGCTAACACCGGTTGTTTCATTATTTGAAGTGAGCGTTTCTGTTTCTCTTTCGGTTGTTGTCACATTCTGAGTTGTTGTCACAGCTTTTGTTGTTTCATTGGTTGTACCCGAACAAGCTGCAAGTGTTGCAAGGCTCATCAGGACTGCCAGCGAAAGAATTACCGAAACAATTTTTTTCATGTGTTATTCTCCTTTGCATAAATTGGTGTTTCCACCGAATAAACAGCAGAAAAATTGATTTTTCCGTGCTGCTGTTACTATATTATACTGATTAGCCTGCACTTTATTCATCGAAATGTGTCGTATGGGTAAAAAAATCCGGCTGAGGAACAATTTCCCTGCCGGATTTGTTAAAATTATTCTTTTTTAGCCCCGATTTTAGCCCTGAGCGAAAGCTGCAACAGTGAGCATAAATGAACCGATCTGTGCGCCGAATTCCGGTGCGCCGTCCATGATAAGCTTTCCACTCTTGGTTGCTTCCAGCATATCATCTGTGCCCAAAAGGATTCCCAGTGCACTCTTTAAACAGTCAAAACGCAATGTAAAGAACGGCATTGCTCTTTTATATTCGCCTCTGCCTGCTCTTGTTTTACCTGCTTTAACGCGTATGTAGGCTGAAACCTGCGGATAACCGTCAACCGCAAAAGCATAAACACGGTCCGGGCTTTTGAGCGCCCAGTTGTGAATTTCTTCGTGGCCTGCCTTATTCAGCTGACTGATGCCGCTTGAAAGCAGATAGAAGAAGCATTTAACCATCAGTTCCTGTTCGGCAGGATCTTCCGGAGGCTCTTTTGCCGTTAAAAGCGATGACATTTTAAGCAAAACTCTTACAAATGAAACGAGCGTTCCGGCCTTTTTGATACCGTGAATCTTCGGGATTGCATCAAGAGTAATATTGCCTTTGAAAAAGCCGTTGAGAGCTTCAACGCTCTTGAATTCAAGCTCAATGTGAGGATCCTTTGTAAGACAGGTGTGAACAAGCCATTCACCGCTGTTAACAACAAAATGCATTCCGACCTTGCCTTCAGGAACTTCGTCGCAAAGGGCGCTGACCTGAATTACGGCATGGGCTTTTTCAAAGCATTTTGCAAGCGAGGGAACATCTGTTGCAATTGTCTTGACAAGAGGAAGAGCAGCATTCAAGAAAATTTTATTTGTGAAAATTGCTTCCTGTGATAACATGTTTGCTCCTTTCCGATATGTTATTTAAGCATATCTCCTCTTTTGAGATTAAAATTCATCGTCCCAGTTGTCGTCTTCTTCAAAGTCTTTCTTCATAACTTCACGAACAGCATTGATGATGCCGTTTGCGTCTATGCCGACTTCTGACATGATGTCTTCGTGCAGACCGATGGGAGCAAATTTATCCTGATGGCCGAGCATCTTGAATGCGCATGCCTTACCGGATTCAACAACAACTTCGGAAACGGCAGAGCCGAGACCGCCGACTACGCTGTGATCTTCAACGGTAATGATTCTGCGTGTGTCAAGAACAGCCTTGATAATCGCATCTTTATCAATCGGTTTGATTGTGTGCATATTGAGAACACGAACTTTCAGACCGTCTGTGTTTTCAAGGAATTTTGCGGCTTCTCTTGCCTGGAATACGCAAGAACCGCAGGCGATAACCGTAATGTCGGTTCCTTCATGAACTTCCACTGCCTTGCCGACTTCAAAGCCGTAGTCCATGTTATCATAAAGAACGCGGTCAAAACCACGGTTGATTCTGATGTAATAAGGACCGATGTTATTATAGGCAGCGTTCACTGCATTTGCTGTTTCAAAGCCGTCTGCGGGAACGATAACGGTAAGGTTGGGCATTGCTCTTGTGATGGCAAGGTCAACAATTGCATGGTGCGTTGAACCTGCCTGACCGAAAGATGTTCCGGCGTGCGTTGCAATGATTTTGGCGTTAACATTCTGATAGCAGATGTCGGTGTGAAGCTGGTCGCAGGCTCTCATGGAAGTGAAAGCCGAGAAACCGGAAATAAACGGAATCATGCCGGCTCTTGCCATACCTGCGCCGACACCAAACATGTCCTGCTCGGCAATTCCGACATTGATAACTCTTTCGGGGCAAACCTTGAGAACATCACCGAGCTTTGTTGATTTTGCAAGGTCGGCAGTGATGGCAACAACCTTGGGGTCTTTCATAATAATATCTGCCAGAGCTTTACCGTAAATTTCAGCGGTAGCAACTTCTGTCTGGTCAATCGCATTATATACAAATCCGCCTGCCATGATTATTTGCCCTCCTTTTCTGCGCGTGCTGCACGCTGTGCATAGCTCTCGTCAAGTTCTTTGTTGAACTGTTCAAAGAGTGCATCGTCAAGTGCGCCGTAGTGCCATAAATAGTTGCCTTCGATTGTTTTGATTCCTGCGCCTTTCTTTGTGTCCATGATGATACATGTGGGTGCGCAGGGCTCTTTTGCTCTTTCAATTGCACCGTCGATTGCGTCGCAAAGAGCGTTGATGTCGTTGCCGTCGATAACAACGGTGTTGAAGCCGAAAGCAGTCATTTTGTCTGCCAGCGGTTCAAGTCTCATAACTTCTTCTGTCGGTCCGTCAATCATACAGTGGTTGCGGTCGATGAAAACGATGCAGTTAGAAAGCTGATAGTGATTGATTGTCATAAAGCCTTCCCAGTTTGAACCCTCGTCAAGCTCGCCGTCGCCGGTTGCAACATAGGTAAGATAGCTTTTTTTCATCAGTCTTGCCGCAAGAGCTGTTCCTGCTGCGATGGAAACACCGTGGCCGAGAGAGCCGGTTGAAGCGTCAACGCCGACAACCTTGTTCGAATCAAGGTGCATACCCATTTTTGAACCGCTGAGGTTGAAGGTTTTCAGCTGTTCCGGGTCATTAAAGCCCTTGTCGCAAAGAACGGGTGCATAAGCAATTGCTGCGTGACCCTTTGAAAGAATAAATCTGTCTCTGTCTTCCCACTGAGGATCTTCAACTTTGATGTTGAGATACTTGTGATAAAGAACTGTGAGAAGATCCATAATGCTCATACCGCCGCCGATATGACCGCTGCCTGCCCACTGAGTTGTCTGAAGGCAAAGTTTGCGAAGCTCATAAGCCTTTTTTTCAAGGGCAAGCCATTCCTGTTTTGAGAGTGGCATAATGTTTTCCTCCGTTTAATTTTATTTGTAACAGACCTGCGCCGTATTTCCGGCGCGGTCTGTTTTTACCTGTTTATCAGCCGAAAATTTCGGGATGATTTTTTGCAACGATACCGAAGCATTCGTCAGCAACGTCAATGGTGTGCTTGATGTCTTCATCTGTCAATGATGCGTTCATGAAATGGTTGTGGTGACTTGCGATGAAGATTCCGCGGCTTACCATTTCGGAAACCCATTCCTGATGAAGAACAAGGCTGTCATCGTTTGCAATTCGCAGATAGAAAAGAGCAGGTGCACCGGAAACAACAAGATCAATGCCGTGCTCCTTGCCGGCAGCTTTCAAGCCCTCTGTGAGCTTTGTTCCCTTTTCAAAGAACATCTTGGGTGTGTCGAGCTTTTTCATCTTATTGATGCAGGCAATGCAGGCTGCGAACGGAACAGCGCTGAGCCAATAAGAGCCGGTATAGGAAAGGCCGCTCATTGCGCTCTTTAAGAATTCCTTGCCGCAGATTGCAGACATGTTATAGCCGTTTGCAAGTGCTTTACAGAAGCAGATCAGGTCTGCTTCAAAGCCGAAGAAATGGTCTGAACCGGCAAGGTCAAGACGGAAACCGGCGCGAACATCGTCAACGATGAGAACGATATCGTTCTTTGTGCAGATTTCTCTGACTTTCGGCCAGAAGCCCTCAACCGGGAAAGAGTTATCATAGAAGTTACCGTGGTCATAGGGCTGAGCGATCAAAGCGGCAATTTCGTTCTTGTTTTCGGCAATTACCTTTTCAAGAGCCGGAATGTCGTTCCACGGAATGATAATGTTGTTTGCAACATCCTCTTCAAGAACGCCCGGATAGTCTTTTTTCATGCACCACGGGGAAACGCCGTGATAATAACCCTTGAACATGATGATTTTCTTTCTGTGTGTATAGGCACGCGCACACATGATTGCGCCCTGTGTGGCATCGTTGCCGTTCTTTGCAAAGAATGCCCAGTCAGCGGTGTTGACTGTGTCAACAAGAAGCTCTGCACATTCAAGCATAACCTTGTTCGGTGTTGTTGTGCAGTTGCCGAGCTCAAGCTGAGCCTTTGCGGCAGCGTCAACATCTTCGTCGCAATAGCCGAGAACATTCGGACCGTATGCGCACATATAGTCGATATATTTATTTCCGTCAACGTCCCAACAATAGGAGCCTTTCACCTTATCGGAAAAAAGCGGCCAGTTGGAAACGGGAATGAACTGTCCTTCTGCGGGACCGAGATGTCCGTAAATGCCTGAAGGGATTACTTTTGTTGCTTTTGAGAACAACTCTCTGCTTTTGTCGTGTTTATAAACCGGAAAACCCATTTTGAAACCTCCTTATGCTAAATAAAGTGCGACTCTGTCAAGAATTCTGTTGACATTGTCAATCATGCTTACAAGACCGCTCATTGTTACGGTACCTTCACCGATGCTTGCAACGGCGTTGATGTTGCCGTCAAAAAGATCTCTTGCAACCTTGATGGAGGCAAATTCCATTTTTGAGCGATAGGATTCGGGCTTCTGCTTAATGGTTACCATGTGTCCGTCTTTTACTCTGATGGTTGCGGCAACACTGTTTTTAATTCCCATCTCGATGATTCCGTCGGGAATGTTGCTTGCGCTGAACTTGCCGATTTCATCGTTATTGCCGATCTGAGAAAGGGCAACGGCAATCAGATAGAACATAATTTTTGTGCTCTTTTCAAAGAACACTTCGTCTTCAAGATCTTTGGGATCCGGTCTGAGATATTTTGTGAGAATATCGGTCAGCTTTGTGAAATTCTTGAGCAAAAAGCCGATTTTGGAAAAGCCTTTTGCCGGAATGGGTGTTACTGTTCCGTCAATCAGACCGTTGAACTTTTCGCATGAAGAAAACGGAAGAAGAACGTCGCAGTTTGCGATTCCCTGTTCCATTCTGCAACGGCCGTTTTTGAAGGTCAGTGTTGCAGCAGGTCCCCCTTTGACACTGATTGCAACCGAAATCGGTTTCTTTACCTGTGCAAGCTTGCTTGCTTCTTCGTCAAGCTCACAAAGGTTTTCCAATGAACCCAGGATACCGTAAAGATTGATGTACGCTAAGGTTTTGGCATCTGTCATAATAAATCCTCCTTATACTTTAACAGTTAGGTGTAAATACGGATAACTGCTTAATATATACGGTTAATATTTTATCAAAAATATGCCCTACTGTCAATGGTTATCGTTCATGACGCAAAGAAAAAATCTATTAGAAAATATTAAGTACGCAAAGGGAATATACTTGAATTCCCGAAGCAAAAAAATAAAAAGATTCAGCAGAAAACCGCCAAATCTTTTTGCTCTGATTTAATTACTTGTTAAGAGAAGAAATAAATCTTTCAAAGCCCGCAAAGCCGTTCTCGTCGCGCTTATAAACACCGGCGTGTTCAAGCACCTTGGCAAACACAATGCCGATTTCTTTTTTGAGAATGTCCATTGTGTTTTCTGCGGTAAAATCATATTTATCTTTAAATGATGCAACCCAGTCGGCGTGCTTTGCAATCGCTTCGATTTTTGAAATATCTTCGTTTTCAAGAATCGCTTTTTCAAGCAGGTTCATTTCATTTTTCAGTCTTGATGGCAAAACGGCAAGACCCATGACTTCAATCAGTCCGATGTTTTCTTTCTTGATGTTATGAAGCTCTGCATGAGGATGGAAAACACCGAGCGGATGCTCTTTGGTTGTTATGTTGTTGCGAAGAACAAGGTCCATTTCAAATTTGTCGCCGCGTTTTCTTGCAATCGGTGTTACGGTGTTGTGCTTTTCGCCGTCGGTTTCAGCAAAAATGAAGCATTGTTCATCGCTGTATGAACGCCATGCGGTGAGAATTTTATCCGCAAGAGCGGTCAGCCTGTCGGGTTCCTCACCGGAAATTCTGATAACGGACATCGGCCATTTAACGGTTGCACATTCCACATCTTCAAAGCCTTTTACGGTGAAATATTTTTCCTTTTGCGCCTTTGCCATCGGAAACTCATAGTTTCCGCCCTGAAAATGCTCATGAGACAGAATGGAGCCACCGACAATCGGCAAATCTGCGTTGGAGCCGATGAAATAATGCGGGAAAAGCTTCACAAAATCAAAAAGCTTTTCAAAAGCCGCTTTGTCAATTTTCATCGGGATATGCTGTTTGTTGAAAACAATGCAGTGCTCGTTGTAATAAACATAGGGCGAATACTGAAAGCCCCATTGGCTGCCGCCGATTGTGATGGACATAATGCGGTGATTTTGTCTTGCCGGGTGATTTCTTCTGCCGGCATATCCCTCATTTTCGGGGCAAAGCAGACATTTCGGATAGCCCGACTGCTTGGCAAGCTTTGCGGCGGCAATTTCCTCGGGACTTTTTTCCGGCTTTGAAAGGTTAACGGTTATGTCAAGCTCACCGTAAGGGCTTTCGCTTTTCCATTTGAGGTCTTTTTTAATGCGGTAGCGGCGTATGTAATCGCTGTCACAGCTTAATTTATAATAATACTTTGTTGCTTCCTCGGGTGATATTTCATAAAGCTTCTGAAACTTTGAAACGACAAAGGACGGTCTCGGAACAAAAATGCTCATCAGCTTTGTGTCAAACAAATCGCGGCTTGTTATGTCATTTTCAATGATGCCTTTTTCCGCCGCAAAATCAAGAATTTCGCAAAGCGTGCTTTCAAGGTCAACATTTTCAAATTCAGCCTGCGGCTTTTCATATTCATCAAGACCGAGAAGTTCAAGCACGCGGTTTGCCGCGTATGTTTCATCTTCTTTTTCAATCAGTCCGCATTCAAGCGCATAAGTAACCAGTTTTTTGATGCTTTCGTAAATCATATCTTTTATCCTCCGATAAGTAATTAACCGATCTTTTAAATAATACACCGATACCGGGCAAAAAATCAATGTTTTTATTCATTTATACAGAAAATTTTTCTCTTTTGAGCGTTTTTAAATAATTTTGATAATTAAACAAAAATCAAAAAAGCTTTCAAAATTATGTTGTTTTTTCTGTGTCATAAAACCGTTTTGTCTCATAGTATGAATTGAAAATCCGCATAAAATTCGGAGGTAATCACATGGCACAATATTGCACATTTTTGGGCGCAAACACTCCGTCCGGCTTCTTTTCCGTTTTTGATGAGCTTTATAATCCGTATAAAAACCGCCATGCATATCTGATCAAAGGCGGCCCCGGAACGGGAAAATCAACCTTTATGAAAAAGGTTGCCGCCGCCGCACAGAAAAAAGGCTTTGAAACCGAACTTGCTTTGTGCAGCAGCGATCCGAAAAGCCTTGACGGTCTGATTGTTCCCGAACTTTCCTTTTGCATTGCGGACGCAACCGCACCACATATTATTGAGCCGACTTTTCCCGGCGCAAGCGAGAACATAATCAACACAGGCAGCTTCTGGAACAAAAAAGAGCTTTTTGAAAGAGCGGACGAAATCAGAGCCTTAACCATTGAAAATTCCCTTTATCACCGAAGAAGCGCCGGCTTTCTCAGCGCCGCCGGCTGCGTTGTCGAAGACACGCAAAGACTATTCAGCCAAAGCATTGACAGCGCAAAAATTGCTTCCTTTGCCGTGCGTTTTGCCGCAAGGGAAACGCCGAAAAAGAAAAGCGGAAAGCCCGGCAAAAAAATGCGAAGATTTATCAGCGCAATTTCACCCGACGGTCTTGTTTTTCTTGATAAAACCGTTACGGCGCTTTCTTCAAGAATCATTGCCATTTGCGATGAACACGGTGCCGTTTCCGGCATGGTTACGCAAAGAATCGGCGAATTTGCCGTCAGAAACGGCTATGATGTCATCTTCTGCCTTTGCCCGATGAAACCGCGCGATTTTTGCGAACACATCATCATTCCCGAAGTCGGACTTTCCGTCATCACCAAAAAAAGCGCCCACAGAACAAAGCTCGCTTTTGACAGAAGCATCCATGCCGAACGCTTTCTTGAAAAAGATTTTCTCAAAAATCACAAGAACCGTTTGAACTTCAACGAAAAGCTCACAGCCGAACTGACCGGAGAAAGCATCGCTCTGCTCAAAAAAGCACATCAGGTTCATGATGAACTTGAAAAGATATACATCGGCGCAATGGATATGCAAAAGCTTAATGAATTCACCGAGCAGTTCATCAAAGAAACCGTCATAAACCGCTAAAAAATATCCCAAAATAACAACACCGCAACTTAAACACAAGCTGCGGTGTTCATCTTTAATTTTTACGATTATTTTCCGGCAAAAGCGGTTTTAAGCACCTTGAAAACCTTTCTTGCACAGCTGAACAATGTGTGGAGCACGCTCCAGAATGTTACGCTGTCTTTTTGACTTTCGTCGGAGTTATCCTTAGTTGCTTCGCTATACATGAAGTTGCCGTCTTTGTCATAATAATAAGTTCTTGAATTTTCTTCAACGGTATAGCCGACATTGTCAAGCGGATCGGTAAACTGCGTGTAGCCGTCGCAGGAATAAATATCGGTTATGCTGTCGTCAACAATAAGCTTTGCGGCAAAATTCTTAACATCTTCTCTGCTGTTCATCGCCATGTGGCTGATTCCCTTGAAATACCATGTGTTTTCGGGAAGAAAACCGGTTGAAGCGTCAATCACACGGTCGGGAGAAATATGGTTATGTGCAGGGTTGTTGCAATAAGTATGCGGTGAAACATAATCATCGGGAAGTGTTTTTCCCATATCTGCGGCAGTTGCGCCCAGAGACGGTGATGACGGATTGAGCAAATCGTCTGCGTTGTGCTGTGAACATTCAAAAAGACTTGAAAGATAATAACCGACGCCGTAGCTTGCAATGGTGTGAACGATAACGCCGTTATCCATTAAGGTTGTAAGATTGTTTTTGAAATTACTTCTTGCCTCGTCATAACGGTCTGTTTCCGCTTTAACCGCTTTGTGTGCCTCATCGGAAATCAGCTGTTCGCTTGCAAGCTTATAATCGTCAGCCGGGCAAAGTGCCCACATCATCGAGCTGTTAGTAACAAGAATATCGCGTGCGGCGGCAACTGCGGCTTTGAGCACTTCTTTCTGCGCGCTTTCGGAAAGAGCAAGCTGAACGGCAATGCTGATCTGATAAGCGGTGTCTTTATCTTCAATAAGTGACGGAATTACTTCATCATGAAGCGCATCAATGTCATAAACCGTTACTTTGTCAAGAAGAACATCACCCACAATTTCCGAACCGTCAAAGGCAGGAATCATGTTGATGATTTTTTTGATATATTGATAATCTTCGGGATAAAGGTCGAGATATTCAATCAGAACCGTTCCGCCCTGACTGATCGGAACAAGACAGACTTTGTCGGCTCCGGTCTGCGCAAGAACAACGTTATGAATATAATCATGAAGTCCGTCAGCCGCTTCCTTGATGCTTCCGAATGAATCATAGGCATAATAATAGCGCACATCGTCATAATCGGAAAGACCGTTGATGGAAACGTGACGATAAACCGTGTTTTGCTGTTCTTCGGGAAGAAGAGAATACGGCTTATCAAAATTTGTCACAACCTTGTTATAAACAGGCGTTCCGTCATCATTGAGAGCAAACGGCTTAAACAGCTCAGCCATATAGTCGCTGACAGCTTCTGAAAGTCCGTTGTCTTTTCTTGAAATAACGGTTTTAAGAGCCGGTGAAGCAAGAGCGGAAATAATGCTTTTTGCGTCAAGGCCGGGCAAATCAAAAGTGTTGATCTGACCGAGATAGGTGCCGTCATCATCATACACCTTGGTTTCACTCTGACCGAAACCGGGAATCAGAATAACCGGCGTTTTGTCTGATGTTCCTGCGGCAAACGAAACAGCCGCGCAGGAAAACACGATGCAAAGACTCAGCAGCAATGAGAGTGCCGCTTTGAATTTTTTCTTCATAAAATGTCCCCTTTTCTTTCATAAGATAGATGAATTATAGCACCGGGGGACAAATTCGTCAAGTGTTGCCGAAACAATAAAAAACTTATTTTCTGTTGTTATAATCTTCGTCTATGCTTTGGCACCAATCATTCTGAAGCGGAACAGACGCTCTGACATTGCAGACGGCATCACTGACAGCGTCAAACAAAACTGCGGTTCCTTTGCGGTCGGCATGATAGTTAACGGCTCTTTTTTCATCAATTCCGAAGTTTTTTGCCGTTGTGACTGCATCAATATTGGCACCGATGAACAGAAATTCCCAGCCGTATTTTTCCTTTTGCTTTTCAATCATGGCTTTGACCTTTTGGGAACTGTAACGGTGACTTGCGTTTTCCATTCCGTCGGTTGTGATAACGAACAAGGTATGCTCGGGCACGTCTTCTTTTCTTGCATATTTATGAATGTTTCCGATGTGGTGGATTGCGCCGCCGATTGCGTCAATCAGTGCCGTGCAGCCGCGCACAGTATAATCGCTGTCGGTCATTTTTTTAATTTCATTAAGCTTCACTCTGTCATGAAGCACTTCGCTTTCGTTGTCAAAAAGCACGGTTGAAACATAACATTCTCCGCTTTGTTTCTTTTGCTTTTCGATCATGGCGTTGAAGCCGCCGATGGTGTCGCTTTCCAGTCCTGCCATGGAGCCTGAGCGGTCAAGAATGAACACAAGTTCGGTGATGTTGTTTTTGTTGCTGTTGTTTTTCATAATAAAACCTCCAAAAAAATGAATGCGGTATAGGCTAATTTCTTAACCTTATGACCGCATTATATCGTCTTTTCGGTTTGAAAAGGTCGCCTGAAAAGCGACAATCAACAGCCGAGCAGGCTCTGATCAAAAGCAAAAAGTGCTTCGTTGATTTCAAAAATATTATAGTTTCCGCTTTTTATGAAAAACTCAATGATAATATCAAACTTGTTACTGTGAGAAAGCGCAAAACCGGCTTTCAGAAGCATTTCGGTTGTTTCCGCAAGCGACAGCTCCAGCGCAACGGCAAAAGCAATGACCGTGTTTTTTCTCGGCTTATAATGAATATCGCTTCTTATTTTTGAAAACAGCTTTCGGTCAATGTTTGCCTTTTTATAGCACTGCGCGTCCGTCATGCCTTTTTCGTCAATTTTGCGAAGAAGCATCTGCGAAAAGCTTTCGTCAATCTGTTTAAGCGCTTCGTCAAGGCTTTCTGCCCTTTCCTCAGAAGCTTCATAAACACAGTTTTCTTCCACCGGAACGGCAGCAAGCGGCATACTCCGGTTTTCCGAAATATCGCTTCTGATTTCGCCGCTTTCTTTTGGACGACGCAACATATTGTTTCTCAGCCTTGAAGATAAATTATCAGAATGTGCTTCAACATAATTATCATCAATATAGCTTTGAATATCCGAAAAAAGCTTCTCTCCGATGTTATATGCCTTTTTGTCAAAGATAACAAGATAAACGAGCATTTCATTCTTTAGCAAAAAGCTTCCGATTACATCAACGGCAACTTTAAGCGCTTGGTCTTTCGGATAAAGATAAGCACCCGATGAAATCAAAGGGAAGGCAACCGATTCGCAGCCGTTTTTCAGTGCAAGCGCAAGTGAATTTTCATAGCAGGCTCTGAGAAGCTCCTCTTCGCCGTTCATTCCGCCGTACCAGACAGGTCCGACAGTATGTATAACATATTTGCACGGCAAGTTATAAGCGCCTGTAATTTTTGCCTGACCGACTTTACAGCCGCCGAGCTTTCTGCACTCTTCAAGCAGACCTCTGCCTGCGGCTCTGTGTATTGCTCCGTCAACACCTCCGCCGCCGAGCAAGCTTGAATTTGCGGCATTCACAATCGCGTCACATTCAATTTTGGTTATATCGTTTCTGACAATTTTTAACGGCATATGCGTAAACCTCCCTTAAATCTTTCGGCTTTCAATTCTTTCCTGCGCCTTTCTCAAAACCAAAGAAACTGCAAGAACTGCCGTATAGCCCACAATCGCGCCGAAAACCACATCGGTTAAATAATGCGCGCCTGCAATCATTCTTGAAAGACCCATAGCGGC
>JBJFHW010000161.1:0-3113 GCA_051893965.1 Acutalibacteraceae bacterium | reverse complement strand
GCGGGCCCCGCCCGCATACTCACGCGGGGCAGAAAGTTGCAATCTTTACAGGTGCGTCGCGAAAAAAATCGCCCCGTGTCATACTTGACAAGGAGCGAATCTGTGCTATAATAGTAATACAAGAGAGTACTGCGATAAGCGGTTGCTCCGAATTTCAGTGTTTAAGAAACACCGCAATTTGGTCGTTGGCGGTGTTTCTTAATTTTTATATAAAAAATTAAGTATCGTTACTTGCTATTGTGAAAAACAATGTAACAAAGTGACACAATATTAATAATCATTGTAACGAGCAAAACAAACTCGGTTAATGTTATCATCTGTATCACCTCCCTTACGGGAGTAACCGCCTACCGTTATGAACAGTACTCTGCTTGGCAGTCTTTTGACTGCTTTGTTATTATACAGTTAAATTGTTATTTTGTCAAATTCTGTCATAAGGCACAGCCCGCAGCAATTCCATAACAAAAAATGGGTGAATATGCGCTCATTTTTTTCTTTTTTCTATTGCTTTTTTGCTTAAAAATTGATAGAATAAAATAGTTATTATCGACAAATCAAACTTAAATGTATAAATGAGGAATAAAGTTTGAACAAATTTAAAATTAAGTAATAAGAAAGCGTGAATTCTATTTCAATTGATCACACTTTTGTGTCTTAAGAAAGGAATGGTCATCATTATGACATTTGAATCTCAGGGCGTTTTCCACAAACCGACTTTTGAAAACATTCCGGAAGAAAAGCGGCTTAAAATTCTGAATGTTGCGGTTGATGAATTCGCAAACAAGGGCTTTGAAAATGCCAATATCAACACCATTGCAAAACGCGCGCAGGTCAGCGTCGGCTCGCTTTATAAATATTTCGACACAAAGGTTGATTTGTTCCTCACAAGCGTCAATTACGGCATCAGCTGCCTTGAGGAAATCCTCAATGAAGTTGTAACTTCGGAAGAGGATATTGCGGTAAAGCTTGAAAAGTTAATCCGTGAAGCGATCAACTTTTCGCGTAAAAACAGCGTGATGATTAAGCTTTATAACGAATTTACAACCGAAAGCAACGCCGAGCTCGGCAAGGAGCTTGCCCGAAGAATGGAAAGCATCACTTCCGAAGCTTATAAGCAGGCGATTATTCAGGCTCAGGTTGCCGGAGAAATCCGTACCGACATTGACCCCGGCATGGCGGCTTTTCTTGTTGATAACATTCTGATGAATGTTCAGTTTTCCTATGCCTGCGATTACTATAAGGAAAGATACAGCATCTACGCAGGCGAAGATATTTTCCAAAAGGACGATTTTGCCGTTGAAAACATCATTCGTTTTGCAAAAGCCGCTCTTGAACCGAAAAAGAAATAACCATAGTATCTTGTTGAATCGGCAGAAATTTCTGCCTGAAATATGGAAGGATGAAAAAGATGAACTACGCCTTAGCTTATGACATCGGAACAACCGGAGTCAAAACCTGTCTTTTTGAAATTGAAAACGACATCAGGCTGATTGCCGCAGCGGTTGAAAGCTATGAACTTTATGTTTTCCCGGACGGCGGTGCAGAGCAGGATCCCAACGAATGGTGGGAAGCGATGCGCAAAACAACCAAAAAGGTTATGAAAAAATCAAAAATCAAGCCCGAAAAAATTGACGGAATTTCTTTCTGCTCCCAGATGCAGGGCCTTGTTATGGTTGATAAAAACGGTCTGCCCGTCAGAAGAGCCATGAGCTATATGGATCAGCGCGCAAGAAAAGAGCTCAAGCAATATATGGCGCACGGCGCACAGATTGCCGGCGGAAACATCGCAAAGGTTCTCAAGTCAATCATGATAACCGGCGCCGCCTCCGTCAGCGTAAAAGACCCGGTTTATAAATATCTCTGGGTAAAAAACAACGAACCCGAAAACTATAAAAAGACCTATAAATGGCTTGACGTTAAAGAAGCCCTTATTGCAAGAATGACGGGCGAATTCATCATGACCGAGGATTCGGCTTTTGCAACCATGCTCTATGATTTAAAGAACAAATGCTGGAGCAGTGAAATGTGCAAAATGTTTGATGTTGATGAAAACCACCTTGCAAAAATCATCAAATCAACGGATAAGGTCGGCGGCTTAACCAAGCAGGCGGCTGAAGAACTCGGACTGAAAGAAGGCATCACCGTTTACGGCGGCGGCGGAGACGCAAGCCTGATCGGTGTCGGCGCAGGTGCAGTCAAGCTTCACGATACACATGTTTACATCGGAACATCAGGCTGGGTTTCAACCGTTGTTGACAAAAGCATTGTTGACACCTCCGCCCTGATTGCCGCAACCGTCGGCGCACAGCCGGGACTTTATAACTATTTTGCAGAGCTTGAAACAGCCGGCAAATGCGTTGAATGGGTAAAGGATCATCTGGCACTTGATGAAATCGGCATTTATCTGAAAAAGACCCATGTTGCCGAAGACATGGAATCTCAGTACACAACGCTTTATCAATACATGTCCGAGGTCACGCAGTCTGTTCCGGCAGGCTCAAACGGCGTCATTTTCGCACCGTGGCTGCACGGCAACCGTTGCCCGTTTGAAGACCCGAACGCAAGGGGAATGTTCTTTAACATCAGCCTTGAAACCGGCAAGGCAGAGCTTGTCAGATCCGTTGCCGAGGGCGTTTGCATGCATATGCGCTGGGTTCTTGAAACAGAAGAAAAGAAAACCAGAACTTCCGAAACCATCCGCTTTGTCGGCGGAGGTGCGCTTGCTGATTCGACCAGTCAGATTCTTGCCGACTGCACGGGAAGAACCGTTGAAACGGTTGCCAATCCTCAGAATGTCGGCGCTGTCGGCGCGGCTGTTATCGTTGCCGTGGGTCTTGGCATCATTGATTCCGTCATGGACGCAGGCAAGCTCATAAAAGCGGAAAAGACCTTCAAGCCGAACCCGGAAGTCAAGCCGGCCTATGACAAGAACTTTGCCGCCTACAAAGAAATCTACAAGGCAAACAAAGGAATTTTTAAAATTCTTAACGGTTAAAACAAAAGTACATACAGAAAGAATGTCAGCTACTGAAATAAAATAGCTGACATTCATTTTTTATGTAGGTTTGTCAATGATGTGTTACAAAATTAGAAAACTTCACCGGAGTTGATAA
>JBJFHW010000160.1:0-3156 GCA_051893965.1 Acutalibacteraceae bacterium | reverse complement strand
CTGGTGAGCATTGTTGCCATCACCACCATGGCTATTGTTATAATCTGTTGTTTTATCGTCATTATTCTAATCATCTTCCATACAGAATACCGCTCAGAGAAGAATTCCCCTGCCGTTATTTGTACCGATTCCTTTCCTTTCCGTTTATTTTTCAGCCGGAGCACTTTTTTCTATCGGTTTTTGCAGCAAAGTCAGCACAGCGAGAATTGCCAGCATCGCAGGAATTATAAAGTTCTCTGCGCCAAAGATCAGCAAGCATATCAGCGACAGTCCGATTCCGAGAAGCGAGCTTATATGGTTCTTTTCTTTCAGCCATTGATCCATAAAAATCACCACAAACATTGCAGTCATAACAAAATCAAGGCCTTCTGTATTAAAATGAATCAATGAGCCGAAAATGCCGCCGAGCGTTGAGCCGGAAACCCAATAAATCTGATCAAGCAATGTCACAAAGAACATAAACCAGCCTTTATCCACATTTTCCGGAATCTCAGCCGTATAATTGATGGAAAAGCTTTCATCGCACATTCCGAAAATCAGATAAAACTTTTTCCACCCGGTATCTTTATATTTATCCAGCATGGAAATTCCGTAAAACAAGTGCCTTGCGTTAATCATCAGCGCCATCAGAAATGCCTGAAGCGGATTGAATGCACCGAGCAGCATATTAACGGTAACAAACTCAACGGAACCTGCAAAAATTGTCAGGCTCATCAGCATGGGATACCAAAAGCTGAAGCCCGAAACATTCATATAAATGCCGTATGTTAAGCCGAGGAACCAAAAGCCGGCAAAAATCGGAATGGTTTTTGGAAAAGCGGCTTTGAGCGCCGGCAGCCATTTTGTTTGATCAGACTTTTTCATCTGTGCTTGCTCCTTTGTTGTCTGTTGAATTTTTGGCGTTTCTGCAATAGCCGTATCGCCGAAAACAGAATTTTTTCACAGCAGGAGAATTATAACTCATTTCGGGTGCAAGGTAAAGTTTTTTTACCAAGAAAATTCGTTTGGCTTGCAAGGTCAAATATTCATAAAAAAGTATCAATTTCACTTGCAATGACACAGTAAAAAAGGTATTATATTGTAAACAAATATTCATTCAGGAGGCGGTTATGAACACATTTTGTTTTTCCGCACAAGCGGAGAAAAACTATGCCCTTGCTTGCCTTGAATTTGCAAAAAGTCTTGGGCTTATTGACGACAGCAGCTTAGACGCCGTTGCGTTAAGGTGCAAAGCAGAAAATGAGAAGCGAAAAGAAATGCTTGAAAAAGGCGAAACTGTTTATGGCCTGACGCAATTTCCTTTGGCTGTGTATCTCGACTATGAACTTACACGCTTCAGACTTGATTTTGTGAGCGAAAAAGAAGAAATCAAAAAAAATTATCATTATAAACCTATATCCAAAAAGGAAAAGAAAGCCTTTTATAAAAACAACCGCGATCTTTTCACAAGATATGCCGGCGATAAATTCCGCTTTAAAGAGGTCGATATGATCATTGAAAAGAAAATGAGAGAGGAGCAGTATGAAGATGAAATCAACAACATATTACGTCAGCTCTCTTAACGGAAGCGACCAAAATGACGGTCTGAGCGAAAGCACCCCATTTCTGACGCTTGATAAGATCAATCACACCCAAATCAATCCCGGTGACAGAATTCTGCTTGAAAAAGGCTCAAAATTTTGCGGCGAATATTTGCATCTGAAAAACTGCGGTGATCATGACGGCGAAGTGATTGAGATTGCTTCCTACGGTGAAGCGGACACAATGCCGCTTATCGAGGCCGACGGAACAGGCATCTGGTATCAGGACTACGGAACCGTGCTTGATAATGTCGGTCATCAGTATAAAGGCAATGTTTCCTCAGCCGTTTTGCTTTATGACTGCGAGAATATTATTCTGAAAGATATTGAAATTACGAATAAAGACAGTGAAAAATCTCCCGAAGAATACTCGGCAGCCCATAAAATTGACAGAACCGGTGTTGCCGTTGTGGCGCAAAACAGAGGTACGCTTCACAATATTACTGTTGATAATCTTTTTGTTCACGATGTCAACGGCAACGTATATAACAAACACATGAATAACGGCGGCATCTATATGACCTGCCTGAAGCCTGAAAACGAAAGCAAAACCGGGATTCCGCGATACGACGGCGTGACGGTGAAAAACTGCTTTGTCAAAAAAGTCAGCCGTTGGGGCATTGCCGTGGGCTATACTTACAGACACAAGGAATTCGCAACAAAAGAGCTTCGTGAAGATACCTTCAAAAAATACGGAAACGAAAATATTTTCATTTGCGGCAACTACGTCAAGCTTGTCGGCGGTGATGCGATTACGCCCATGTATGCGCTGGAGCCTTTGATTGAGCATAACGTTTCCGACAGCTGCGCCGGAGAAATGAATGACCGTGTTTACCGTTATCCCGAAAAGAGAATGGGCAAGGTTGCGGCGGCCATCTGGCCGTGGAAATGCAAAAATGCTTTGTTCAGATTTAATGAAGCGGTTGATACCAAGCTCAATCAGGACGGCATGGCTTATGACGCGGATTCAGGCGACGGCACCGTTTATCAATATAACTATTCGCGGCTCAACGAGGGCGGCTGTATCATGTTCTGCTTGCAGGAGGCCATTCATAACACGTTTTCCGACAATGTCAGCTATGACGACCTCGGCGGCACGATCAGCCCTGTCGGAAATCCCGACGCATACATCGCAAACAATCGTTTCTTTGTCAGAAAGGGTGTTCCCTTTAAGCGCAAAAGAATGCGTAGCGGCAAGGTAACATTGAAAGATAATGAAATTATAAGGATTGACAAATAAAAGCGAGGTAAATTTATGGCAAAAACAAAAGGCAGGGTTACCATTCCGACAGATATGGACGTGATTAAAGAAACCCTTGAAATTATGGACATCTGGGGTGCAGACGCAATCCGTGACTGTGACGGAACCGAGTTTCCGCAGGAATTAAAGGACGCAGGCGGAAAGGTTTATGCAACCTATTACACCACCCGCAAGGATAACGAATGGGCAAAAGCCAATCCGGACGAAATTCAGCAGATGTATATTATGACGGCGTTTCACACAGCAACAAAAGATACACTCGAAATTCATCTGATGGATCATCTTTATCCCGATATGCTCAAGGTCAACAGCCGT
>JBJFHW010000159.1:0-3162 GCA_051893965.1 Acutalibacteraceae bacterium | reverse complement strand
CATCATTATGCGAAACTTGACGGTGAATATAACGCAATTTATCTCACTGTTAATGCAACAGATTCAAAGCTTGAAATCACAACGCACGATTATTCGGCAGGCGGAACAGATGCCGTTATTGATAACTGCACACTGACAAAAGAAATCAGCTGCAAGGATAAAGGTCATGACTATGCCTTTGACGGACAGTATCTCACCTGCTCGGTCTGCGGTTATACAACACCCGTCGGCACACACACAGGCTTTGTTTCCGACAAGACAACCGGTCAGAAGATGTATTTGCTTGCAGGTAAGCCCATGGTTTCCAAATGGCAGGCAGACGGCGATGATTGGTATTACTTCGATGAAAACGGTCACGCAGTAACAGGTAAGGTTACCATCGACGCAAAAGAATATACTTTTGATGAAAACGGTATTTTCAAGGAAGGCAGCTTTGTTACCGAAACCGTTACAATGGAAGACGGAACCGAAAAGGAAGTTATCCGATATTACGCTGAGGGTGGCAACTATGTCATCAGATGGCGCGAAATTGACGGAAATCTTTATTTCTTCAGTAAACAGGCAAATCAAATTCATCCCGACGATGGCGATATGTACCGCGGCGGAAAACTTAAAGTTAATGTTCCGGGTGCAAATTCAGACAGAAAGTTCACTTTCGATGACAACGGTGTTCTTATCCTCGGTGCGTTTGAAAATGTTATTGACTCAGAGGGCAATATCGAAGGAACAAGATATTTCTGGGGCGATGATTATGTTAAAGGCGAGAGAGTTGTCAGCGGAGTAACCTATTACTTTGACGAAACAACCGGTTACATTACCGCGAAGGACATTGCTTCCTGCAAGGTTGAACTTTCTCAGGATTCTTATGTTTATACTTCTAAAGCATGCAAACCGACTGTAACTGTTACAGACGGCAGTGAAGTTCTTGCAAAGAGCACCAACTATACCGTTGAATATAAAGACAATACGAATGCCGGAACGGCAAGCGTTGTTATCACCGGTAAGCCCGAAAGAGGTTACACAGGTTCTGTTACGGTGAACTTCACAATTGCAAAAGCTGATGTAAAGAACCTTACCGTTTCATCCATTGCAAATCAGGTATATACCGGCAAGGAAATCAAACCGTCCGTTACCGTAAAGAACGGCTCTGTAACCCTTGTTAAGGACACGGATTACACAGTAAGCTATAAGAACAACATCAATCAGGGCACAGCGACCGTAACCATCACCGGTAAGGGCAACTACACCGGCAGCAAGAGCGTTACTTTCAGGATTATTCCGAAAGTTATGACTGCAAAGGCCGCTTCCGACGGATACAACAAGATTAAGATCTCCTGGAGCAAGCAAAGCGGTGTAACCGGCTATGCCGTTTACCGCGCAACAAGCAAGAACGGCGAATATGCAAGAATTGCAACCGTTAAGAGCGCATCCACAACAAGCTTTGTTGATACCGTAAGCACCGGCAAGACTTATTACTATAAAGTCAGAGCGTATAAGACAATAAGCGACGCAAATTATTACGGTGATTATTCGGCAATTGTTTCTGCAAAAGCAGTTCCGAACGCTCCGAGCGCAAAAGCTGCTTCAAACGGCTATAACAAGATCAAGATTTCCTGGAACAAGCAAAGCGGTGTAACCGGCTATGCCGTTTACCGCTCAACAAGCAAGACCGGCACATATTCAAAAGTTGCAACCGTTAAGGGCGCATCATCGGTAAGCTTTGTTGATAGCGTAAGCACAGGAAAGACCTATTACTATAAGGTCAGAGCGTATAAGACCGTCGGCAGCACAAACTATTACGGCAGTTATTCATCAATCGTTTCTGCAAAGGCTGTTCCGACAGCTCCGAGCGTAAAAGCTGCTTCAAACGGCTATAACAAGATCAAGATTTCCTGGAACAAGCAAAGCGGTGTAACCGGCTATGCCGTTTACCGCTCAACAAGCAAGACCGGCACATATTCAAAAGTTGCAACCGTTAAGGGTGCATCATCGGTAAGCTTTGTTGATACCGTAAGCTCAGGAAAGACCTATTACTATAAGGTCAGAGCGTATAAGACTGTCAGCAGCACAAACTATTACGGCAGTTATTCATCCGTTGTTTCGGCAAAGGCAGTTCCCGCAAAAACTTCAGGTGTTGCTGTAAAGAGCACCGAATCACGCAAAGCAACCGTTTCCTGGTCGGCAGTTTCCGGTGCAAGCGGCTATGAAATTTACAGAAGCACAAAGAGCGGCGGAACTTATACGAAGGTTAAGACTGTTTCGTCAAGCACGAAAAAATATACCGACAGCTCACTCAAAGGCGGCAGTAAGTATTACTATAAAGTAAGAGCTTACAGAACCGTTAACGGCTCAAAGGTTTACGGTGCCTTCTCTTCAGTTGCTTCGGTAACCGTTAAGAAATAACGAATTAGCAGACCGCGGATATTTTGTCTGCGGTCTGCTTTGCGATTTGTTCAGTTAATATACTCATTTTAATATCTGAAAGGAAAATACATGACATTTTGTTGAATGTATAAGTGTGTTATCATGAATATTAAAACAAGATTTACTGCATTTTTTATGTGTTTGATCATGCTTCTGTCTGCTTTTTCTGTGGGAGTATCCGAACTTACTGCTTTTGCTGCAGACGAGCAAAGTGAAAACACAGTTTCGTTCACGTCGGAATATGCAAAAGTGGGTTCTCCGCTTTATGTTTCGTTCAAAGCGGTTGAAAGTGAAACTTATTCATATGTCTGGTATGTCGGTTCCAACAAAATCAACTGCACTGCAAATCATTATATACCGACCAAAAATGACCTTGAAAAGTTTATTAAGGCTGAGGTTTATTGTTCCGGTGAAAAATTAGGTCAGGCGGAAATTTTTTGCAGTAAGCTTCCTGTTGTTTATATTAATACTGAAAATTCACAGGCGATTGTATCAAAAGAAGAATATATCAATGCCGACATAAAAATCCAGGGAAATGAAACCTATAACAGCGAAACAACAACCCTTTACAGCGGCAAAACAGAGATTAAAGGCCATGGAAATTCAACATGGACAAGATTTCCGAAAAAAGCGTATAAGTTAAAGCTTGACAAAAAAACGGATCTTTTTTCAATGGGCAAAAATAAGCACTGGCTGCTGATTGCCAATTATATTGACGAAAGCTGCATGAGAAACCAG
>JBJFHW010000158.1:0-3183 GCA_051893965.1 Acutalibacteraceae bacterium | reverse complement strand
AAATGAAAATTTGTGCCTGACTGCGGACACGGCACGCCGTGTCCCTACCATAATCCGTTTTTAAAATTTATAATCAGGAACTTTGTTAAAATTTTAAGCAGAAATTTTCAAGTTAAAACAACTCCACACTCCACACTCCAAACTCCACACTGATAAAAACTCCACACTTAACTATTTCGTATAAATTATTATTCCCGGAGGTCAGCCATATGTCCTATCATTTCTTTGCCATGCATTCGCGCATGAAACATATTAACCGCTGGGCGCTGATGCGCAACACCCAAAGCGAAAATCTTGCCGAACACAGCGGCGATGTTGCCGCAATTGCCCATGCGATTGCCGTTATCAAAAACACCCGCTTCGGCGGAAACGTAAACGCGGAAAGAGCCGCCGTTCTCGGGCTTTATCACGATATGCCCGAAATTATCACGGGTGATATGCCGACGCCGGTGAAATATTACAGCAAAACGCTCAGAAACGAATTCGGTCAGTTTGAAAACATTGCCTGCGGCAGGCTCGTTTCCATGCTTCCCGACGATTTGCAAGAAACTTACAGAGGATTCTTTTTCCCGAAAGAAGAGGACGAATATCTTTGGAAAATTGTGAAAGCCGCCGATAAAATTTCTGCGCTGATTAAATGTATTCAGGAACTGAGCGTCGGAAACAGGGAATTCAGCCGTGCTTATGAATCAACAAAAGCCGCGGTTGAAAAAATGAATCTGCCCGAGGCACAGGCGTTTCTGGACGATTTTATTGAAAGCTTCTCGCTCAGTCTTGATGAACTTTCCGATTAAACCCGTAAGTTTGCCTGATTGATGCGAAATATGGAATTTTTTGTCAAAAGATTAATAAATTGTCTATTGCTTTTTAGCCCGATATATGTATAATAATAGACATTACTGTAATCTGTGGTTACGTTTTGTATTCTTTGTGCAAAGTTTGTGTAAAGAATGAATCATTGATCATCTTTTAAGGAGTTGAAAACATGGAACCTATCAAGGTTGATTTTTCGTCAAAAAACAGTTCCAAAACAAGCAAGGGAAGCGGCAAAGACGCGTATATTGCACCGAAAAAAGCAGGGCTTAAAACGCTTCTGAGTGTGCTCATTGCCATTGTCGGCGCATTTATTGCCTATTACTTCATGCTTCCCGCACTCAATTTCAAGAGCACGGACCTTTATATGTTTATCGGCGTTGTGATTGTGATTTTCATTGCGGCAAACGCTCTTCTTTCGGGTATGCTCTTTAACCCCGAATATACCGAATATGTCAAGAAAAAATCAAAGATACCTGTTATTTTAATTATCGCGCTGGTTGCGGTTGTTGCCGTCGGTATGCTCATTTCCAGCGTTGTTTTCCGAGCAGGCTCTTACAGCAAAATCATCGATGTTGACGAAAGCAAAACCTTTGCAAGCGATATTCAGGAGGCGGATTTCCAGTCGGTCCCCGTTCTTGACAACGCTGCCGCTGCCGCTCTTGCAAACCGTTCTCTCGGCGACCTTGCTTCCATTGACAAGGTTTCGCAGTTCGAACTTTCCACACAGTTTACGCAGATTAACTATAAAAACTCACCCGTTCGTGTTACAACGCTTGCCTACGGCGATATATTCAAATGGATCAAGAACACCAAAACCGGCTTCCCGGGATATATTGTTGTTAACATGGTCACGCAGAAATCCGAGCTGGTCATGCTTGACGAGGGCAACTATATCCGCTATTCAACCGCCGAGCACTTCTCAAAATATCTGATGAGACATGTTCGTTTCCAATATCCGACCAGAATTTTTGACAATCCTCACTTTGAAATTGACGAGCAGGGTCAGCCTTATTGGATCTGCCCGGTGCTTGACAAAACCATCGGTCTTTTCGGAGGTACGGACGTAAAGGGCATTGTGCTTGTTAACGCAATCACCGGTGAATGCAGTGAACACAGCATTGACGAGGTAAAAACAGACAAATCTCTTCAGTGGATTGACGTTGTTTATTCAAACGATCTGCTTGTTGAACAGTATAACTATCACGGAAAATATTCAAACGGCTTTATTAACTCCATAATCGGTCAGCAGGGCGTTAAGCTTGCAACAGAGGGCTCCAACTTCCTTGCCATGAACGATGACGTTTATATGTATACCGGCGTCACCTCAGCAAGCGGCGACCAGGCAATTATCGGCTTTGTTCTTGTGAACATGAGAACAAAGGAAGCAAACTTCTATACCGTTTCGGGCGCGAAGGAATATTCGGCGGCGGCATCGGCAGAGGGCGCTGTTCAGGACTATAAATACACTGCGACGTTCCCGATTCTTCTGAACATCAGCGGACAGCCGACTTATTTCATGTCGCTCAAGGACTCAAGCAGTCTTGTAAAACGCTATGCGATGGTTAACGTTCAGAACTATCAGGTTGTTGTTACCGGCGAAACGATTGCAAAGTGCATGGAGGTTTATGCCGAACAGCTCAAGCAGAACAATATCAATATTGACGTTGACATCAATCAGATCAAGCAGGATACCGACAACCAGAGCACGGAAAATGCCGACACGCCGAAAGTTGAGACCAAAAAGGTCAAAGGCACAATTGACGACATCCGCTCTGCTGTTATGGGCGGCGAAAGCGTTTACTTCATCCGACTTGAGGGCAAAAAGACTTACTATTCAATTTCCGCTTCAAGCGCACAGAATGTTGTCATTCTCAATGTCGGCGACACGGTTACGATTGAATATGAAAAATCGGGCGACGGCATTATCGAAGCAATTTCCGTAAAGTAAAAGCCGGAATCTCACTTGAATAAAAAATAACCGCTTCAGTTTGAGGCGGCTATTTTTTTATTCGGCGAGCATCGCCCGCTGGAGTTACGCGGGACAGAGAGCAATAAACTTTATGGTTTCGCCGCGCGGGAAAGTGAGTGCAAAAGGAGCAAGTTTTTTGGCAGGCCAAGCCTGCGGTGATTACGCGGGACAGAGAGCAATAAACTTTATGGTTTTGCCGCAAGGGAAAGTGAGTGCAAAAGGAGCAAATTTTTTGCCGAGCTTTTTTACAAAAAAGCTCGTGGGTGCGGGCAACGCCCGCAGGACTCACGCGTGGCAGAAAGTAATAAACTTTATGGTTTTGCCGCGTCAGAAAGTCAGTGCAAAAAAGGAGTAAAGTTTTTTGCTCAAGCTTTTTTTCAAAAAAGCTTGGCGCCGTC
>JBJFHW010000157.1:0-3199 GCA_051893965.1 Acutalibacteraceae bacterium | reverse complement strand
GCGCCACAAGTCAACATTGTGATTGCAGGCGAAGCCCTGACAGCCGTAATTGATTTGAGCAGTCTTCTTTCCGTTCTGCATGATTTCATAGACCATCTGAACAAGCGGTTCCAAACAGTTGGAAAGTCCGGAACGGGAAGCTCCCCAATAATTCATTTCCGTGTTAATATTTACCGTGTAGTTGCTGCTCCACGGCGGACGAACCGAATTGTTCCAGATCCCCTGTAAATTCAGTGGCTGACCGCCTTTCCGGCTGCCCGAAATTATCATATACTTGCCGTAATTGTAAAGCAGTTCGCAAAGCGCTTTTTCGTCGCCGCCTTTTTTGACGGACTGCAAAAGCGCGTCGGCGGTCATGTTGTTATCGCAGTCAAAAGAAATACTCTGAGCGCCCCACAAAAAAGAATAATCTTCGATATGTCTTGTTTTCAGCGTTTCAAAATCCTTGCTGACTGTGTTCATTGTATTTGCGCACTTTTGCTGTACGGCTTTTCTGCTTGTTTCGGGCATTTTGTCGAAGCCGTTAAAGCCTGTTGCCGTCACAAAATAAAGCGTCAGCTCGGTGGCGTTCTGAACTCTGACGGAATTTTTTCGGCAATTTATTCTGCCGTCTGTCTGCACCTGCGTTTGCAGACAGAACGCCATACCTTTTTTCTCGTTATAGCGAATCGGATAAAGCTCTTTTATCAGATAATTCGGCGCAGCATAGTCCGGCGCATTGCCGAGAAGAAACAGGCTGTTTTCTTCGGTGCGGGTTTCATGTTTCAGCTTGCTTCTTGCCTTAATCGTAACGGAAAAAGGCTTGTCGGATTTAACCCGGTAAACGGAAATCTTATCAGGATAAGAGGAAAACGCTTCGGCGGTGCAGCCTCTTGTTTTGACGGTATGGATTGCGTTTGACAGGTCAAGACACCTTTCATATCCACCTTGATTCAGCCCGCTGAAAGAGAGAGAAATCTCGCCGAGCGGCATAAACGCTTCGCTGTAAAAGCCTGTCAGCTTTTCTTCGCAAAGGGCGTCAGCTTCATTGTTTTTTCCTTCAAAAATCAGTTTGCGTACCTGCCCGAGATTGTCAACGCTTTCCGGGCTGTCATAATTCTTCGGATAACCCGACCAGAGTGTACCGTCGTTAAAGCACAGCCTTTCTTTTTTCAGTGAACCGTAAATCATAATGCCCGTATAGCCGTTGCCCAGCGGCAGTGCCTCACGCCATCTTTTTGCCGGCTCGTTATATCTTATTTTATCCATTATTACCCTCCAAGCCCATAAACAATAAAGTCAAACTGTTCGGGCACCGTGATTTCATTGTCGTGTTCTCCGTAAAGCGCTTTTCTGATTCCGCGGTAGAGTTTATCCAAAAACTTATCACCCTCGCGGAAATCGAGAACATGAAGACCGCCGTCTTTTGTAAGAATTTCTTCGGCTCTTTTTGCGTTGCCGCTTTTCAGATACGCCATGGAGCGATACATCAGAAGTCTGGGATTGCTTTGAAGCCGGGCGTCAAGCTTTTCAAATTCATCTGTCAGAAGAGAAAATGCCTCTTGCTTTATCAGAAGTGAAAAAACGCTTTCGGCAAGAGCGTAATTATCATTTTGAAAACGCAGGCACTTTTTGGCAAAATAAACGCAGTTTTTATCTTCAAGCTGATACAGAATGTGAGCGTACAGATGATTGTTCTTTGCGTTACTGTCAAGGATCATACTTTTTTCGCACCATTCTTTAGCTTTCCCAAAGTCCCGGCGGTCATAACAGAGCAAGGAAAGCTGATACGGAATATTCCAGTTGCAGATACTTTGATTTTTCACAAGTAGATTTTCCATTCGTGCGCCGTATGCAAAGGTTAAATCCGTTTCGGGCTCTTTTCCGTCTGCAAGACGGAGCCAACCTTTCACATCATCATTTTCGGAAAAATCAAGCTGTGAGGGCACTTTACCGCCGAGTATGCCGTGAAGGTACCCGAATCCGCTGCCATTCAATACGGTTTCGCCCTTTTGCAGACTGATGCTGTCAGTGATTTCGGGAAGTCTTTCGTCCAATAAAGAACAGCCGCCGAGAACACGAATCTGCTTTTTGACCTCAGCAATAACCTCTTCGTAATCGGCGTTGACTTTTTCTTCCGGAATATCGGCAAGAGTATAGCACTCGGAAAAAGACCAGACGGTTTTCGGCGGCATCGGAATACATTCATACTGCGTTTTGCCGAGACCTGCCTGAATTTCAACATAGTCTCCGGCTTTGTCGGTCAGCATTTTCTGCCAATGCTTTGAGCCTTTTCTGTGCCCCCATGAGAACAATTTGCGTCCCTGTAAGTTGCCGGTTGAAAACTGCAACAGCCCGTAGCCGTCTTTGTCAACATTGGCGATAAATTTATCTTCATCTGGTGCGATATCATAAAAATAGTCAATCGTGTCGGGAATGTTTTCGGGGTATGAGACATCTATGCCTTTATCAAAGGGAATCGACGATTTCTTGATACCGACACCGTCGGAATTATTGTAGGCGCTGTTTGCCGGCACAATGACTCTGCCGCCGCTGTATTCAGGTGTCGCCATATTCGACCACCAATACATCGGAACGACCGCTGTGTTGGGGTTTTCTATGCGAACGGCGGTCATGAGTTTGTTTTCTTCCAGCCAGAAATCTATCTGATAATAGATTTCTCTTGTTCTTTCAAACTCATAGAAGCGAAGAACCTCCTCGCCGTTTTTGCCTGTTACAAATGCACAGTACATCTGCGAACAGGTAAACGGCGAATGCCCGATAATACCGCAGTTCCACTCCACGCCTGCGGAAAACCAGGCATTTCTGATACTCAGATTCCGGAAACGGATCACATCGTTTGTGTAGAGAACATCTTTCTGCTTTTTCTTGTCAAAAAGCCTCCAAAGACGTCCGCCGAGTGTCGGCAGAAATTCGGCATAAAGATGCTCGTTTTCCAGAACAGCCACGGTGATTTCCTGCTTCGTCTCCTCCGAATAGGCGTTTTGCTGGGTATAGGGATAAGAGGTTTCCTTGTAGCCGTAGTCGATGAACAGACCCTCGAAATCGTCAATAGTCGTTTTCGCCTGATGCGGCAGTCTTTCCTGTGAAAGGTGAGGCAGGTCGTTTCCGCTTGTAAAGCTTGAAACACGGTATGTTCTTTTTTCAAGTCTCGGCATTTTTTTATTCTCCTATATCGTAGGTGTTTTTATCTAAATCA
>JBJFHW010000156.1:0-3199 GCA_051893965.1 Acutalibacteraceae bacterium | reverse complement strand
ATACTTTGACTTTATTTTTTTCAAAAAATGGGTCACATCTATTTACAACGCAGAATTTTCAAGGGAAAAATATTAAAAATCTCTTGATTTTGTCTGTTCTTTGTATTATAATATAAAAACCAAGTATGGGCGAGATCCTTTATTTTGGTCATGCAACGGTGGGTTCTGTACGGCAGGGCGCCGTGAACCATGTCAGGCGGGAGACCGAGCAGCATTAAGCGGAATGACTGTGCGATACAGGTCGGCCTGCCGTTGTGTGACCAAGAAAAAGAATCTTGCCCGCGTTTTTTGTGTAAACGTTATTTTTATTGAGGAAAGAGTTATGTATCAGGTTTTATACAGAAAATACCGTCCGAAGGTTTTTTCTGATGTTGTCGGTCAGGATCATATAACAAAAACCCTTTCAAGTGAAATTGAAACGGGTAAGCTTTCCCATGCCTATCTTTTCACCGGCTCAAGAGGAACGGGCAAAACCACTTGCGCAAAAATTCTTTCAAAGGCGGTTAACTGCCTCAATCCGCAAAACGGCAATCCCTGCAACGAATGTGAAATCTGCCGCGGAATTGACGACGGCTCCATTCTTGATGTTGTTGAAATCGACGCGGCAAGCAACAACGGTGTTGACAATATCCGTGACATCAGAGACGAAGCCGCTTTTGCTCCGGCAAGCTGCAAATACCGTGTTTATATTATCGATGAAGTGCACATGCTTTCCATCGGAGCGTTCAATGCTCTTTTGAAAACGCTTGAAGAGCCGCCCGAACACGTGAAGTTTATTCTGGCAACAACCGAGGTGCAAAAGCTTCCGGTAACCATTCTTTCACGCTGTCAGCGGTTCGATTTTAAGCGCGTTGACCCGCAGTCGATGAAAAAACGAATGATGCAGATTGCTTCTTTGGAGGGATTCACGCTTGACGACGAAGCCGCTTCACTGATTGCCCGCCTTGCAGACGGCGGAATGCGTGACGCTCTTTCCACTCTCGATCAGTGCGTAACAAGAAGCAAAACGGTAACAACGCAGCTGGTTTCCGAGGTCTCGGGCATTACCGGCAAAGATCATCTTTTTGCCTTTGCCGAATCGGTCATCAGCGGCGACACGGCAAACTGCATCGACATCATCAGCAAGCTTTATAACAATTCCTTTGATATGGAAAGGCTTTGCGGCGATTTGATTTCTCATTTCAGAAATCTGATGATTGTCAAAACCGTAAAAACGGCAGAAAATGTTCTGATCTGCACATCAGAGGAAATTGAAAGCTACAAAGAACAAAGCAAAAAAATTACGTTGGAAGCGATTTTATATTCCATTGATCTGCTTCAAGGCGCACTTGCAAACATCAAGCGCGGCGTGAACAGAAGAATTGAAATGGAAATGACGGCAATCAGGCTTTCTTCGCCCGATACCGCTTCGGACAACAAGGCGCTTCTGAGAAGAATTGCTCAGCTTGAACAGGCTTTAAGAACAGGCAGCATTGCGGCAAAGCCCTTGCCGCCGGAGCCGGCAAAAAAAGAAACCGAAAAGCCGCAGCCGGAAGAAAGACTACCGCAACAGCTTTCAGCCGAAACGGAAAGTACAGCCGAAAACAAAGAAAGTTCTGCCGCTTCTTCCTCGCAGGAAGCTTATGAAGAATTTCTTAACTGGCCGCAGGTGCTTTCGGAGCTTGCGCAGATTAACAAGCCGATCTGGGGCGTGCTCAACGGCTCTCAGGCTTATATCAAAAACGATTTTGTTCTTGTCAAAAGCGATAATCCCGTTTTTTCAAGCTTCATTCGAACAGGCACAAACGCCCGCGATGTCAAAGAAGCGATTTATAACATAACAGGCAAAAAATACAGGCTCGGCATCTATAAGCAGACGGCAGATTCGCCGGCTGAAAAAAAGCAGAAAGATCCTCTTGACGATCTGCTTGACAAGGCCAGAGAGCTTGGTGTAAATATTAATGTTGAATAAGGAGATTTGATTTATGAAAGCAAGAGTTCCGGGAATGCCAAACGGCGGCAACAGCCAGGCAAACATGATGAAAAAAATTCAGGAAATGCAAGCTCAGCTTGAAACAAAACAGGCAGAAGTTGAAGCAAGCGAATTTTCTGCCTCAGCAGGCGGCTCAGCTGTAAGCGTAACTGTCACCGGTGCACACGAAATTAAGGCAATCGACTTAAAGCCCGAAATCGTTGATCCTGACGACATTGAAATGCTTTCCGATTTAATTATTGCCGCGGCAAACGAAGCAATGAAAAAGGCAGATGACGCCATGGAACAGGCAATGGGTGCACTCAAAGGCGGTTTGGGGCTCGGATTTTAATGGCAGGCTACAACGTTGTTTCTCTTGCAAAGCTGATTGAACAGTTTGAGCGTATGCCGGGAATCGGAAGCAAAAGCGCGCAAAGGCTTGCGTTTTATGTGCTGAACATGAAGCAGAGCGAGGCCGAAGAATTTTCAAAGGCAATTCTTGATGCGCACGCAAAAATCAAAAAATGCAAACGCTGCTGTAATCTTGCCGAAGAAGAATTGTGTCCGATCTGCAAGGACACCGGCAGGGATCAGGGCTTAATCTGCGTTGTGGAAGACCCGAGAGACGTTCTGGCTTTTGAGCGCACGCATGAATATAACGGGACTTATCATGTTCTTCACGGTGTCATTTCGCCGATGAACGGAATCGGACCGGAGGACATAACGATTAAAGAACTGCTTGCAAGAATTTCCGAATGTGAAGTCCGTGAAGTTATCATGGCAACCAATCCGACGGTTGAGGGCGAAGCGACAGCGATGTATATTTCAAGACTGCTAAAGCCGATGGGTATCACAGTCAGTCGCCTTGCCTACGGTGTTCCGGTGGGTGCAGAGCTTGAATATGCCGATGAAGTGACGCTCACGAGGGCACTTGAAGGAAGAAGAGCATTATAGCAAGCGCCGCTTGCATGCTCACGGCGGGCACCGCCCGCTTGCTGACGCGGTGGTGGAAAGCTGTAAGCTTTTACAATTTCGCCACGGCGGAAACCAAGTGAAAAAAGGAGTAAAGTTTTTTGCCAAGCTTTTTTACAAAAAAGCTTGTGGGTGCGGGCAACGCCCGCGGGACTCACGCGTGGAAGAATGAGAAAATATTTAGCATTAATGCCGCGAAATAAACAAAACGAAAAGATTTTGCCGTCCGCAGACGGCGAAATCCCAATGCTTGAAAGAAGCGCAGGAAGGTAGGCT
>JBJFHW010000155.1:0-3224 GCA_051893965.1 Acutalibacteraceae bacterium | reverse complement strand
CAGTTCAGGTTATGGACGGTCCCGACTTTCCCGATATGTTCAAGCCGCTTGCCGCTGCACAGGGAAAAGCACTTGAAGAACTGAGAACAAGAAAGGATGTTCAGTGGACTTTTATCAGCCCTGCCGGTGATTTCCGTGCAGACGGTGAGCGCACAGGCAAGTATATTCTCGGTGCAGAGGAATTAACGCTCAATTCAAAAGGTGAAAGCGTTATCAGCTATGCGGATTATGCAATCGCTATGATTGATGAAGCTGTAAACGGTAACAATATCCAAAAGCGTATCAGTGTGGTAGCTGATTAAATTTTGAGCAGGGCTGCCTGAGCGGGCAGTCCTGCTTGCGTCCGGAGGGCATGATGGATTATTTGAAATATATTACAGATGAAATTCATACGGTGGTTGCCGCAACAACAGATAACGACGGTTTGCCCGTAACCTGCGCCATTGACATTATGGACTTTGACGAAAACGGATTATATTTTCTCACAGCAAAAGGCAAGGGATTTTATAAGCGCCTTACGGAAAAGAATTTTATCGCTTTTACCGGCATAAAAGGCAGGGATACGATGTCGAGCACGGCGATTTCCGTTCGCGGAAAAGTGCGTGAGGTCGGAACAAAAAAACTGAAGGATCTATTCTGTAAAAATCCGTATATGTCAGAAATTTACAAAACCGAAGAAAGCCGAAGCGCCTTAACCGTGTTTTGCATTTATGAAGGAGCCGGAGAATGGTTTGATCTTTCAAAAAAGCCGATTGAGCGCGAAAGCTTTGCTTTTGGCAGAAAACGCGAAGAAGAAAAAGGATATTTCATCAATGAAAGCTGTATCGGCTGTGAAAGCTGCCTTGCCGTTTGTCCGCAAAGTTGCATTATGAAAGGCAGACCTTTTTTGATTGAACAGGCACATTGTCTTCATTGCGGAAATTGTTTTTCTGTGTGCCGCGCAAAAGCAGTGGAAAAGAGGAATTAAAAATGACACAGGCAGAAAAAAGAATATTTTTGATCCGGTATTTGCTGTCGGAACAACCGGAGTATCGCAAAATAAATATTGCGCAAACTTTGCCGGAACAAAAACAGTTGCTTCGCTCCCTGATGAATCTTCGTATGCCGAAAACTGTCAGCGAGGATTTTCTGAAAATTCAGGACGAATATTTGCAGACAGAGCTTGCAGAAAAAGGCATCACGGATTTATCGGCGCTTTCTGCAATAGCGCAAGATATTTATTTATGGCAGGGAGACATTACAACACTGCGCTGCGATGCCATTGTGAATGCGGCAAACGCACAGATGCTCGGTTGTTTCTGCCCGTGTCACGGGTGTATTGACAATGCCATTCACACTTATGCAGGCATAGAACTTCGTCTGGAATGTGCCCGGATTATGGAAAAACAAGGTTACGAAGAGCCGACGGGCAGGGCAAAGCTGACAAAAGCCTATAATCTCCCTTGTCGGTTTGTGCTTCACACAGTCGGACCGATCATCACCGATAAAGTTACGCAAAAGGACGAAGAGCAATTAGCCTCCTGCTATCGTTCGTGTCTGGAACTTGCCGGGAAAAATGATATAAAAAGTATTGCATTTTGCTGTATTTCTACGGGTGAGTTTCATTTTCCGAACAGGAGAGCGGCTGAAATTGCAATCAGAACCGTTAAAGATTATAAGGCACGCACAAACAGCAAAATGGAGGTGATATTCAATGTTTTCAAAGAGTCGGACTACGAAATCTACCGGGAGCTTCTCGGAGAATATAAACAGGCTGAGCAGAGAAATTCAAACTGCTGACGCTGTTGTAATCGGTGCAGGGGCGGGACTTTCAACCGCTGCCGGATTTACCTATTGCGCAGAAAGATTTGAAAGATATTTTGCTGATTTTCACAAAAAATACGGTATTACCGATATGTATTGCGGAGGGTTTTATCCGTATAAAACACCGGAAGAATATTGGGCATATTGGAGCAGATATGTTTATATAAACCGCTATCTTGATGTGCCGACGGATTTGTATGACCGATTGCTTGATCTGGTTAAAGAGAAAGATTATTTTGTAATTACAACAAATGTTGATCATTGTTTTCAAAAAGCCGGATTTGCTAAAGAAAGATTGTTTTATACTCAGGGAGATTACGGCCTTTTTCAGTGCTCAGAGCCGTGCTGTAACGAAACATGGGATAATGAAAAAGTAATCAAAGCAATGTTGGAACAGCAAAAGGATATGCGAATCCCCTGCGATTTATTGCCCGTTTGCCCGCGCTGCGGAAAACCGCTTACAATGAACCTGCGCTGTGATGACTCTTTTGTGCAGGATAATGGCTGGTATGCGGCAAAAGATCGATATAAAGATTTTATTTTCCGCCATAATCATTCTCATGTTCTGTTTTTGGAACTCGGTGTCGGAATGAACACCCCGGTTATTATAAAATTTCCGTTTTGGCAGATGACGAAAGAAAATTCAAAAGCGGTCTATGCCTGTGTCAATCTGGAAAGTTCATTATATCCCGAGGAAATTGAAAGGCAAACAATCTGTCTGCAATCCGATATTTCAAAAGTACTGACCGAGTTGCAAAAAACTTTTGATTCATGATGAAGCAATCAATTTTTCCAAAACAACCAAGCGGTGCAGCCATTATCCGGCTGCACCGCTTTTGATTATTTCGTTTTAATCGTCAACACTCTTTTCAAAATCAACAATTTCACCTGTGTGCGCGTTGATTTCATATTCATATTCCATGCCGTCATAGTCAAATTCAACGCAGTAAACAACGCCGTTGTTATAGCCGAATTCAATTTCTACGGCTATTTTGTCGGTATCTTTAATCTGAGAATGTTCAAAGGCTATTTCTTTTGCCTTTTGCGTTCCGATATAAAGACCGCTTTTTTCACTGCTTTGCGTGCCTTGTGAAGAAGTGTCCGAAGCGGAGGTTGTCTGCGGCGCTTCGGTTTCCAGCGCTTCGCTTGAAAATGAAAGCACATCTCCGGTCACGGCGTCAATTTCATATTCATATTTGATGCCGTTTGCAACAAATTCAACTTCATAAACCGCTTTTGAATTTTCAATCTCCATTTCAATTTCAAAGATTTTATAATCACTTGCGGTAAGGCCGTTCATCTGAAGAACGTTTTGCTTGATTTCTTCCTTTGTTTTATAGGAAGTGGTTTGTTCGGGTGAAATCACAGCGGTGGTGATTTCCTCCTCCTGCGTTTTAACAGGCTCGGTTTCATATTTTAAA
>JBJFHW010000154.1:0-3275 GCA_051893965.1 Acutalibacteraceae bacterium | reverse complement strand
CACCTACTGCACAGTATGTAACGAAGTTCTGAATACGGAGCATAAGACAATCCCGGCAACGGGCGAACATAACTATGTAACAGAAGTTGAGGGAACAAGAGTTCCGGCAACCTGCGTAACAACCGGTACCGTTACCATGAAGTGCGTTTGCGGTGCCGAGAAGGTTGTTACACTTGCAATCGACCCGGATAATCATGCAAATATTGTTATCGATTATGCTGTCGCGGCAACCTGCGAGGCAGACGGTAAAACACAGGGCAGCCACTGCGAAGCCTGCGACACCGTAATTGTTGCTCAGACAACCGTTCCGGCTACCGACCACGCATGGGGCGAGTGGACAGTTGTAACGGCTGCCACCTGCACGGCTAAGGGCTTAGAAAAGAGAATCTGTGCGAACGATGCAAGCCATGTTGAAACAAGAGACATCGATAAGATTGCTCATACCGAAGAAGTTATCCCGGCGAAGGAAGCAACCTGCACCGAAACCGGTCTTTCAGAAGGGAAGAGGTGCTCGGTCTGCGGTGAAATCCTTGTTGCTCAGACAGAAGTTGCGATGAAAGATCATACTTTGTCCGAATGGATTGTTGACGCAGATGCAAGCTGTGCAACCGGCGGAACAAAGCATAAGGAATGTACGGTTTGCCATACGGTTCTTGAAACGGCTGATATTCCGGCAACCGGCATTCATACTTATGTTAACATTGTTACCGATCCGACCTGCACAACTCAGGGTTATACAACACATACCTGCTGCGTCTGCGGAATCAGTTATGTGGATACTTATGTTGACGCAAAGGGACACACCGAAGTAACCGATGCGGCTGTTGACGCAACCTGTGAGACCGCAGGTAAGACGGCAGGTAAACACTGCTCTGTCTGCGGCGCTGTAATTGTAGCTCAGACAGATATTCCGGCACTCGGTCATGACTATGACTATGACAACGGCGTTTTGACCCGCCCGTCAGAAGTTGACGGTGTATGGGTAGATGGATATTATACTTACACCTGCACAAGAGACGCTTCTCACATCGGTACCGAGACAGCTCCGAGGGCTGACTACACCGAATATGAGAAGACTGTAGCCTATATCAATAAGGCTATCGCAAGCGGTAACCTGGCTCAGAGTGCAATTGATGCACTTAACGAGGCTCTGACTGAAAACACAGTTGCTATGGATTGTATTGATTCCGAACAGGCAACTGTTGATCATGCAACTGCAAACCTTAAGGATACTTTTGACACAGTAGTAGGCTCACTGAAGCCGGACTTTACTGAAATTGATCATGCTCTTGATGATTACGACCATGCAGAAAAAGCTGTTGATGTTTCGTCTGACATTGCAAACCGCATTGAAGAAATCAAGGATATCATCAACAGCATTAAGAGCGACCCGACTGCAACCAGTATCGACAAGCAGGACGAGATTGATGCTCTTGCCAACGAGGTTAACGGTTATGTAAGTCACCTTGCCGGATGTGCAAAGGGTAACCATGAATATTCAGCTGAATGGACGGTTGATATCGAAGCAACCTGTGATCACTCAGGTTCCAAGTCACATCACTGTGCATACTGCGGTGCAACAACAGCCAGACCGGAGTATGAAGCTGACTATGTTGAAATTCCGAAGCTTGCCCACAGCGTATCAAGCTGGACTGAGGCAAAGGCTCCGACCTGTACGAAAGAAGGCGAAAAGGCCGGTATCTGTGCCCTTTGCGGCGCAACCGTAACAGAAAGCGTTGCCAAAATCGGTCACAACTGGGGCGAATGGGTAAGAACAAAGAATTCTACCTGCGTTGAAAAAGGCGTTGAGACCCGTACCTGCGATCGTTGCGGTGAGACGCAGACAAGAGAACTTCCGATTGCGGAACATCATATCGTAACGATTCCCGGTGTTGTCGTAACCTGCGAAAAAGCCGGTAGGACAGAGGGCGCTTTCTGCGATGTCTGCGGACTTGTTACAAAGGAGCAGAAAGAAATTCCCGCTACTGGTCATGTTGATACCAACGGCGACGGCAAGTGCGATGTATGTAACGCTGATTGCGACAGACATTGTAATTGTATTTGCCATAAGGACAACATCTTCTCAAAGATTATCCGCTGGATCTGCACACTCCTTACCAAGATCTGCCACAAGAAAATTACTTGCTGCGAGGACATGGAATTCTGGAACTGATGAAATAAGAATCTGACCTGATTTTATCTGCGACAAGAATTAAGAAATCCTAATCCCCCTGTCTGATGGGGCCGATGGTTGGGTGCGACCGTTGCCTGCACTGTTGAAGCTGAAGAGGCTATGAAATAACACCTGAGTCCTTATAAAATAAAATTTTAGGGCTCTCCGATGAATTTCGGAGAGCTCTTTTGTTTTACGAAAAAGTGGTAAAAAGTTCCGCAAAATATCGTCGCGTCCGTATTTCTCCCGACTGATCTTGTTATACAAAGAAAAAGCGGATATGCGATTATACATTTTGTGGCTTACGGCAAAAAAATACAGCTAACAAAAAATCAGCCGGGGAACTTCTTTCCGGGCTGATGAAAATACAATTCAAAATGTAATAGAACTGTATATCACGCCAAAGAATCATTGCTTTAATATGAAGTGCAATGGTTCTTTTTATTTGTGCAATTTTTCAAACTTCAACTTTTTTCTTTTTTGAACGCACAAATGCAGATAGAGTAAAAATGGTTTCAAATCCTTATATGGATAAGGTAGCTGATGCAACCAAGCATGAGAATAAATGGATCCTTGAATGTTTCAATTCCCTCAACGGTTAAGGTAGAACAACAATTTGGAGCACTTCAAAATCCACGGTGACAGTTTTGTTGCCTTTAATGCAGTTATAGATGTAACAGTTAATGTGCATATAAGTTTTTGTCTCTGCCGGAGACTTGTGTCCCATGAGGCTTTGTATGATGTATTCCGCAAAGCCTTTTTCTATTATCTTGGAATAAAAGGTCTAAAATGGCTTTTATTTAATAATGAAGCTGATATTTTTTAATGGAATAATAATCGCTGATTTCATGTTATCAAATACCGTTCGTTCCGTTTTGGTTACCGTTCATTCCGTTTTTGTTGTTTTTGTATTTATTTGTGATAACATATAACTGTATTATGCTTTGTTACATCATTGTGAAAAAAAGGAATGATATTGTGGCAAATCAAAGATATTTCGGGAACTGGGAAATAGAAGAAGAAATCGGAAGCGGTGCTTTCGGTACAGTATATAAAATCAGCAAAGAGGAATTCGGCTGTAAGTATTACAGTGCCATGAAGG
>JBJFHW010000153.1:0-3284 GCA_051893965.1 Acutalibacteraceae bacterium | reverse complement strand
TACCCCACATAAGAAACTTCCCACCGCGGACGGCAAATTTATCTTTTGACGCGTTGTAAAGGCGCGACCACAATTCCGCATTCCGAATTATATCAAAACTCCACGTCTGCCAGCCCGATGTGCACAGACGAAAAATCATCTGTCAGAAACTGTGAAAAATCCGGCACGGCATAATCACTTTTGCAAATTGCACACGGTGCAATTTGCAAAAATGCCCGGACTTTTTCGTTTGTCTGCGAAAAAAGCAGCCTGCCTGCGTGAAGAAACGAAGCATTTTCCGCCGCCGCAATTCCTCCGTGGCGGCTTATCTTGTCAAAATCTATCCTGCCGTCGTTTTCAACAGTGATCACCGCGCCGCCGTTTTTTTCCGTAACGCTGACTGTAATTTCATCTGCAAACGAAAACTTTGCGCTGTTTGAAATAAGATTCAAAAATGCGTCAATAATGATTTCGGGGTCACAGCTTAATTTGATTTTCTTTGTGCTCAGCTTCACGCTTTTTCCCATGGAGGCAAGAATGATGTCACAGCAAAGGCAAACGCTTTCAATCAGCTTCCCGATGTCAAGATTTTTTGTGTGCAGTTCTTTTGCCTTTCTGCACTTTTCGTTTTCAAGAAGCCGTAGCTTTTTTCTGCATCGGCTCAGTGCGTCAAAGCGGTTTTTTTCGTCTGTGCAGGCAAGAATATCCGTGCATAAATTTCTGATTTTTTCTTCGTTTTCGCAAATGACTGCGGTTTCGCTCAGCAGCTTCAGTCGGTAATCATAATCACCGTTCACAAAAAATCACCCTCAAAAAGAAAAATATTTTCGTCAGTATTATGCCCTTTGAGGGTTTTGTCAACAATATTTTGTTGAGATTAACAAATATTGCCTGAATTTCAAATTTTTTTACATTTTCGGTTGCAAAATCGGGTAAAATCGGTTAATATATATAAGCAAAAAAATAAATCAAACTTTATCGGAGGTAATTCTTATGTCAGTAAAAGTTGCTATTAACGGTTTCGGCCGCATCGGTCGTCTTGCTTTCAGACAGATGTTCGGCGCAGAAGGTTATGAAGTTGTTGCAATCAACGACCTCACAAGCCCCAAGATGCTCGCTCATCTTCTCAAATATGACACCGCTCAGGGTTCATATGTTTCTCAGGGTCACACAGTTGACTTCAATGAAGGCGAAGGCGAAGACAACTACATCGTTGTTGACGGCAAGAAAATCGTAATTTACAAAATGCCCAACGCTGCTGATCTTCCCTGGGGCGAAATCGGCGTTGACGTTGTTCTTGAATGCACAGGCTTCTATACCTCAAAGGCAAAGAGCCAGGCTCACCTTGATGCAGGTGCAAAGAAAGTTGTTATTTCCGCTCCCGCAGGCAATGACCTGAAAACAATCGTATACAGCGTTAACAACGACATTCTCACAGCAGATGACAAAATCATTTCTGCCGCTTCCTGCACAACAAACTGCCTTGCTCCCATGGCAAAGGCTCTCAACGATGCTTATCCCATCCAGAGCGGTATCATGACAACCGTTCATGCTTACACCGGCGACCAGATGATTCTCGACGGTCCGCAGAGAAAGGGTGACCTTCGCCGTGCACGTGCAGGCGCACAGAACATCGTTCCCAACTCAACAGGCGCTGCAAAAGCAATCGGCCTTGTAATTCCGGAACTCAACGGCAAACTCATCGGTTCAGCTCAGCGTGTTCCCGTTCCCACCGGTTCAACAACCATTCTTGTTGCTGTTGTTAAGGGCAAGGACGTTACACCCGACAGCATCAACGCTGCCATGAAAGCTGCTGCTTCCGAATCTTTCGGCTATAACGAAGATCAGATTGTTTCTTCCGACGTTATCGGTATGCGTTACGGCTCACTCTTTGACGCAACCCAGACAATGGTAACAAAGATTGATGACGATACCTATCAGGTTCAGGTTGTTTCCTGGTATGACAACGAGAACTCCTACACCTCACAGATGGTTCGCACAATCAAATATTTTGCTGAACTCGGCTAATTCAAAGCAAAAAATAATAACCTCCCGAAAGTTTGACTTTCCGGGAGGTTTTCTTTTTTCGGCAAACAAAATCCTGTGCTGAACAATTAAAACCGAAAGCAAAGCAAAACGCAATCAGTTTTTTTCGCTTTTTATGCCGTTTTTCATTTTTGCCTCACGCAGAGTTCTGTATTTTTCTCTCGTTGCAATTCCTCCGCGTATGTGACGCTGAGACTTGTTTTCATCAAGCACACTGCGCACAAGCTCATAAAGCTCAAAATCAATTTTTTCAAGCTTTTTGGAAACATCGGTATGTACGGTTGATTTGCTTACTCCGAATTCTTTTGCGGCAGCTCTTACCGTTGCTTTGGTTTCAATAATATAAAGTCCAAGCTGTCTTGCTCTTTCACTTGCTGCTTCGTTCATGGCTATCCCCCTAAGACTGAAGCGACCCTGCGGCCGTTCGTCGGAAATATACTTATCTGCTTTTAATCTATATGTCAAAAATCCGCTGATTATTCCCTCTTGACTTCATATCTTATTTGAACGCGATGAAATTATAGCTTTGAGCATAGGAATTCAAATTGGTATAAACATTTTTGGAAATGACAAGATCTCCCACAACAACGGCAAAACCGTTTTCGGTAATTTCAACACCTTTTGTTGCCCTGTTTCTCAGCGCAAAGCCGAAATAAGCCGTATACACGCCGTCGGTAATGCCGATGCCCGAAGAACCGGAGCCGAAAACAAGAACAAATTTCGGACGAAAACCCAGTTCAATTTCCTGACTTTCTTCTCCGTTTCCGGGATAGGTGCCCGTGGCAAAGGGAGCGTTGATGTATTCTTTTTCTTCACTTGTCAAATGAATCACGCTGTCGTTCACATGGGTTTTGCAAAAGAAATCCGCAAACGGCTTAATAGTTGCTCCCTCATCGTTATAAGCCGGGCACTGCTCATAAACAAGTTCAATCAGGCAGGGAATCCGGAATGTTTTCAGATCGTTGTCTGCCGCCGCTTTGCCGATGGTATAGGACGAAAGCTTGCCGGCATACTGCACGGTCAGAATGTCCATCAGATCTTCTGCAAGGCAATAACATGCCGAAATTTCCTTGTTGGGCGGAGAAATAAAGTCGGATCGTACGGTAACTTTTGTTCTTTTGCAGCATTCCTTGCTGTCATCTTCAAAAAAGCCGATGGTGTTTTTTGATGTTTCAAAGGCGATGTAAATTTTGTCAATCGGCAAATTTTGAGGCTTGAATTCATGCGCATAAACCGCAAGAAACCGTTCTCCCGCACCC
>JBJFHW010000152.1:0-3305 GCA_051893965.1 Acutalibacteraceae bacterium | reverse complement strand
GTTCTGAGCATTGCCGCTGAGGCACTGCCCTGAGACGCCATCAGGCTTCCGTCTCCGACAAGCCCAATTGTGTCCGCTCCGACAAGCAGAAATGACACAAGAAGAATCGGACGGATAATCATGATGAGAACGGTAATCACAATAGCGGCTTTTGCAAGCTTTTTTGAGCTTTTGGCAAGCATCTGCGCTTTCTGTATATCGCCGGCAAAAAGCGCCTGTTCGTATTTGTTATATTTCGAAAGCGACAAAACCGACAAAATAATGCCAATGATGTTGAAAACAAAAAATGACAAAACCACCGAAACAATCGGCGTTGTGCTTGAATAATCCTTGTTTATATTCAAGACCGGCTTTTGCTCAAAATCATTTTTCGGCTGTTCTTCTTGAACCAGCGGTGTTCCGCAGGCAAAACAAACCGTTTCTTTTTCATCGTTATAAACATGACAGTTCGGACAGTACATATTTTATCATTCCTCCCAAAGAGCAGTCAAAAGACTGCAACTCTTTTGTTTTTTCATATGTTCAGATTTTATTTTTTTGTTTCTTCTGATTCTTTCTTGTTTTGCAAATCGGGAACGTGAACGGCTCTTCGCCGTCAAGAAGCCATGCAAGCGAAAATTCCTTGTAAATACCCAAGCCTGCCGGCAAGCCCTCATAAAAGACCGCAAGGTTGCCGTTTTGAAGAACGGTAAGACTTGAATAGGCAAAAAAGTTTTCGCATTTGCCATGAACGCCGTCGGTATAAAGCCGTCTTTGCTTGAGCCAAGTGATTTTATAGTCTTCTTCGACAATGCCCAAGGTCAGAACACCGCCGAAACGCTCGCTGTTTTTTTGATAGGTTCCCGACGGATTGCAGGCTAAAATATAATCCTTGCTTTTGTCCATTTTATCACAGTAAATTTCTTTTGGCAAGGCGATAACGGACTTTTGGCATTTCACGCCCGAAAGCTTTGTTTTGGAAAGCTTTTTCCATGTTTCGCCGCCGTCAGAGCTTATGCTCAGCGGTGTTTTTCCGAGCTTTCTTTGCCTGCCGAAGCAATAAACCGCACCGTCTGAAAGCTCTGCAAGCTGAGTTTCGTCAATGTTTCTGCTCGTTTGCGAACGGCGCCATGTATAGCCGTTGTCATCGCTGAATAGCACGGCGGTTTTTTTCGTGTTATAGACCGGAACAAGCACTCTGCCGTTTTTGGCTTTTTCGCGTTGATGTTTCAGGCAGATTGCAACGCCCGGACCTGTTCCGAGAAAAACTTCATCGTCAAAAATCAGTTCTGCCGAAATATCCAAAGGCTGCTGCCATGTTTTTGCGCAGTCACTGCTTCGAAGCACCCACAGATAATTTCTTACGCTGATGCTAAGCGGCGCACTTTCGGTTTCGACACAGGGGTATTTTGAAAATCTGTCGCCGTCAGATTCGGGGCCGACGGTTCTTTTCCGGATTCGTTTCGGGTTGTTTTCGTCAAAAGTGCCTTTGTTATAGGAAAGAAACACATTGCCGCAATAAATGTCGCCGGTTTCGGTTTCTTCGGGAATCAGCGGCGGACAGGTGTCGATATAATCGGGCTGACCGACGGCATAATATAAATCGCCCACCGTTTCAAAGGCATATTGCGCACTGTGGTTTTTGGGAAGATAATAGTTTGTTTTTCTTCCGTCGGGCGTATAAACAAAGCCGTTTTCACGGACGGTATAAGGCTTTGAGCGATCTCTTGCCGTGCCGCCGACCTTGGTTTTGCCTTTATAAAGTGCAAGATAATTTTTACCGTTTATTCTGACATAGCCGCTGCCCCTGTCAAGCCACGCCTTATGCATAAGCCCCTTGCCCTCGGGGTAGACATCGCACACAAGCAAAACATCGCCGTTTTTGCACTGAACAAGAATCGGGTCAATGGCAAAAGCGCTGTTGAAATCGTTTCTTTTTTGCGGCGCCTTGGCAACGGGCATACTCAGAACGGTTTCCATTTCGCCGAAGATTTTTCCGCCGTCAAAGCTTTTTCTCATCATGACCTGAATCCGTCCGAAATCTCCGCCGCTTTCCGACATATCAAAAGCGCAGAGCACGGTTTCGTTTGCATCTTTATCCGTCACGCTCAGAAGCGACGGAATTCTGTAAGCAAGACCGTCGGTGGTGTTTTTTGCCTGTTCGGTGTTGGGCGATGCGCTGTCTTTTGCGCACTGACCGAAATAAAGCTGATAATCCTTTAATAATTCGTTGTCCATCTTCATTTTTCCTTAAATTTTAGTATAGCGAAAAACGCATAACAGTGTGGAGTTTGTATCAGTGTGGAGTTTGGAGTGTGGAGTGTGGAGTTAATTTAACTTGAAAATTCTGCTGAAAATCTTAACAGAGTTCCTGATTATTAACTGTAAATGATGCCTTTGAATGATTGTGCAGTATTTTTGCCGTTGGCATTATTCTGCCGCTTTGTGCGGACGCGGCACGCCGTGTCCCTGTTCCACAAACTTAAAAGAGGGGTTAACTCCACACTCCACACTGTAAAAAAGCTTATTCCTTCCCCGGGAACAAGAACGTTTTCACAAGGTCGGGGGTCAGAAACTGCTTGTAGTGGCCTAAAACATCGCCCGTTTTTCTCAGCGGATTCGGATCCCATCTGCGGCTGTCCGCCATGGTGATGCCGAGATTTTCAAGGTCGGACGCAGCGGCTTTTGCCCTTGCAACAAAGCTTTTATAGTTTTTGTTTTCTTCATTCGTCCAGCCGATTTCCGCCGCCGCAAGAAGCCTTGGGAAACACATATAGCTCATTCGGTCAAAATCTTCCACAAACTCCGTCCAGATCGGTGATTCAATGCCGATGACGTTCTTTTTTCCTCTTTCGTCAAGGTCTTTCAAAATCGGGTTAAAGGTATACGTCTTTTTCAGCGGCGTCATGCCGTAAGGATAGTCAAGATAAAGGCTGAAAAAGTCTTCGGCAATGATTTTTCCGCCGGCATTGGCAAACTGCTCGCTTTTGTGCTTTTTGTCAAGCCAGTCGCAGACAATCACATCTTTGGAAAGCATTCCGGAATTTAAGCTTTCATTCCACGCAATCGGCTTTTTGCCTTTTGATTTTACATATTCTGAAATTCTGCCGACAAAATAGCCCTGAAGTTCTTCTTCGTCTTTGAGGTTTTCTTCTTTCATTCGTCTCTGGCAGTCGGTACATTCTTTCCATCTGACTTTCGGCGCTTCATCGCCGCCAATGTGGATATATTCAGACGGGAAAAGTTCCATCACTTCATCAAGCAGTCCGAAGCAAAATGCAAAGGTTTCTTCTTTTCCGGCGCAAAGAATGTCTTTGTGTACGCCC
>JBJFHW010000151.1:0-3329 GCA_051893965.1 Acutalibacteraceae bacterium | reverse complement strand
CAATCATGGCAACAACAATTTCGCCGTTTTCGGCAACCGGCGTCTGTCTGACAAAAATTATGTCTCCGTTATAAATTCCGGCGTCATGCATACTTTCACCTTTGACGTGCAGCGCAAAAACCGGACTGTCTTTTGTCACCCTTCCCGTGTAGGGTATATACTCTTCAATCTGCTGCGTTGCAAGAATCGGCACGCCTGCCGTTACAACGCCGAGAAGCGGAACCTGATGAACATTTTCGCTCTGCCCCACAATACGGATTGAGCGTTTGAGCAGCGGATCGCGCGAAATATATCCCATTTCTTCCAGCGCGTCCAGGTTAGACTGCACCGAAGAGGTTGAACTGAGCCCCACAGCCTGTCCGATTTCACGAACCGTCGGCGGCACTCCGCAGCCGAGGCGTTCACTCAAAAATTCAAGGATATGCCTTTGATTTTCCGATAGCGTCTTCATAAGCGTTCCTCCGATATAAAAAATAATCTTCATCAAAGCCTGCACAAGTATTCAAATATCAGTATCAAAGCGAACATTTGTGCATTTATGCGAATCCATTATAACACACAAAAATCAAAATTGCAAACATTTGTTTGTTATTTTTAAAAAATTTTTTCTCATAGCATAAGCCGTGTTTTTTCCGCCCAAAATATAGACAGCAGAACTTTTCTGAAATAAAAGAGAGACTGTCTCAGAACATCGAAATGAGACAGCCCCCGAAACAAGAATGGCGGTAGAAACATGAACAACAAAAACACTTCATTTAAACAGAAAGTTGCCGCAAAAGGTTTTTACATCACGGCAATTGCAGCGTTTGCGGTGATTATTGCAAGCGTTATCATATCGTATTACACAACCGACAGACTGGAACCGCAGATTGACGAAAGCACAAGCGAAAGTGCGGGCTATACCCATCTTGCGCAGGCAGAAAAAACGGACGTACCCGATGAAAGGCAGACAAGCGACATAACGCTTGCGACCGAGACCGAGACCGAAACCGAGCCGGAGACCTCCCACAGACCGTCTTCAACCGCAGCGCCCACAACCGCCGCGGCAACCGAAGCCAAAATAGTCAACGCTTCCTATATTCTTCCCAGCAGCGGCGAAATCACCATGAATTTCTCCGACACAACTCTTCAGTATAATAAAACCATGGGAGACTGGCGGCTTCATCTCGGAACGGATTTTGCAGGCCAGGAGGGCGACGAGGTTTTAAGCGTGGGCAACGGCAAGGTGACCAAGGTCGTTTCCGACACCAAATGGGGCTATGTTGTTGAAATTGACCACGGCGACTTCACGGGACGCTACTGCGGTCTGATGCAGGAGGACGCCGTCAGCATCGGCGAAACCGTGGAAGCCGGAAGCGTGGTCGGCAGGCTTTCCAAAATTCCCATTGAAGCCGACGACGGTTTTCATCTGCATTTTGAAGTGATCAAAAACGGCGTGAAAACCGATATGTCCGAAGTGATTTCATAACAAAATATAAAAAGATGCTTTACAAATTGTTCACAATAGTGTATAATCCGAGTATAAAAGATACGAGGAGGATTTATTATGTCAGACTTTATTGATGAATTATTTGCTATTATGGACGAAATCTATGCCGTTATCTATGCTTACTTTTTCCATTTCTGCGAAAACCTCGGAAACAAAATTGATGATGCGGTTTCTGATGCAGTCTCATCTATTGCATCAAAAAAATAATTCAAATTTTCGGGACTGTCGCATTCGGCGCAGAGCAAAAGCAAAATGTTAAAATAAAACGGAAGCATTTTGCTTTTTTGGCGTTTTCATCCGCTTGCTGTTATTTTTATACGGTTCAAGGTGAAGAAAACGCTTTCTGCCTGTGAATGTGACAGCCCCATTTTTTATATTGGAGAATAAAAAAATGAAAATTCAAAACAAAATGAACGTTAAAATCAAAGAAAATAAAAAATATCCGATCAGCAGTGACCTTTACGGAATTTTTCTTGAGGACATCAATTTTGCCTGCGACGGCGGTCTCAATGCCAACCAAGTCAATAACTACAGCTTTGACGGCGTTTATCAGGACAGAAAAAGCCACAGCAAAGCCGAAGATTCTCTTCGCTATTGGACGGTCGGCGCCGGTCAGCTGCTTTCCGCTTCAAAAGGCGCCATGAGCCGAAGCAGCCGCTATGCCACCGTTGTTTCACCCGGAAAAGCGGTCATTTCCAACAAAGGCTATAACGGAAACAAAGCCTATGACGGCAAAGCGGCCATCTCCGTCACCGGCGGCTGTGATTATGTTTTTTCGCTTTATGCAAGAAAAAACAGCTTCTGCGGCCGTGTTTTCGTCAGCGTGATAACCGATGATGAAATCGCACTGACCGAAAAGAAAGCGTTTGAAATTAACAACACCGAATGGGAAAAAACCGAATTTTCCGTCAAAGGCATCAACAGCGGCTACGGCAGATTACAGCTTGAATTTGTCGGCAACGGCAAGCTTGACATCGACTGCGTTGTTTTCAGAAGCGAGGACGTCTGGGGCAAGGACGACCCGAAATGGCGCCACGGAAAAATGCGCCGCGATCTGGTTGAGGCGCTTGCGGCGCTCAAGCCGAAATTTATGCGTTTCCCCGGCGGCTGTATCGTTGAGGGCGAATATCCCGGCAACGAATATAACTGGAAAGACACCGTCGGCGAGCTTTGGGAAAGAAAAGCCAACTATAATCTTTGGAGCGAAAGCCTTGAAAACGGCGGCTACTGTCAGTCCTATCAGATCGGCTTTTATGAATATTTCTGTTTGTGCGAGGATTTGGGCATGAAACCGCTTCCCACGCTCTGGGCGGGACTGAACTGCCAATACAGAGCAAGAGACCGCCATGAGCCGTGCCCCAAAATTGCCGTTTGTGACCCGCGCTTTCAGACCGAGGTCATCGACAGCTATCTTGACCTGATTGAATTTGCCACGGGCGACCCGGACAAAAACGAATGGGCGGCGCTTCGCAGTAAAATGGGGCACCCGAAGCCTTTTTTCCTTGACCGCATCGGCATCGGCAACGAAAACTATGACGAAATCTATTTGGAAAAATTTAACGCCATCAAAAAAGCAATCCACGAAAAATATCCCGACATCATCTGCGTTCTTTCAACGGGCGGTTCCCCCGATAAAGACAAAATCAACCCCGTTTGGGAATTTGCAAACAAAGACCACCGCGACTGTATTCTTGACGAACATTCCTATAACGATCCCGAATGGTTCATCCGGGAAGAAAAGCGTTTTGACCACTATGACCGAAACGGCGCAAAAGCGTATATGGGAGAATACGCCGCAAACGGAACACCCTCACCGAGAAAAGGCACGGGCGACAACGGC
>JBJFHW010000150.1:0-3331 GCA_051893965.1 Acutalibacteraceae bacterium | reverse complement strand
GATTTTATAAAAATTATGAGCAAAGAAAGAATGAGTTATATATTGATAGCTTTTTAGTAAATTAAATTTTTTCGTGATTTTTCCCCGAAACCTGTTGACATTTGCTGCTTTTTGCTCTATATTGTTAATAATGAGTGTACGATTATGTGTGACGCGGGATAACCGGTCAGCGTATTTATACCCGTGGTAACCGACAAGGGAACACGTCCGTCAGGCGGAGGTTCTCGGTCGGTTATTTTTTATGCTTTTCGTATCCTCTGAAAATACCAAATCGAGCGGGCATGGTCGGGTGCAGCAGGAAACTGCGCTTTGAAAAAATTCTTCAGATCATGCAGGGAAAGGGGTTTATCAATGGAAGATAAGTATATTATCGAGCTAAAGAACATCTCCAAAAAATTTGATGATGAAGTGATTCTTGACGGAATCAGTCTGAACATCAGAGACGGAGAATTTGTCACATTTCTCGGTCCGTCGGGCTGCGGAAAAACAACAACGCTGCGAATTATTGCAGGCTTTCTTGAAGCGGACAGCGGTCAGGTTGTTTTTGAGGGTAAGGACATCAATAATTTGCCGCCGCATAAACGACAGGTTAATACGATCTTTCAGCGATACCAGCTTTTTCACCACTTAAATGTCTATGAAAATATTGCGTTCGGATTAAGAAACAAAAAGGTTGACGGAAAGCGTCTGAAAGAAAAGCAGATCAGTGAAAAGGTTAAGGAAATGCTTGAGCTTGTCAACCTCAAAGGCTTTGAAAGAAGAGATGTTTCTTCTCTTTCCGGCGGTCAGCAGCAGCGAGTTGCCATTGCAAGGGCGCTTGCTGTTGAGCCGAGAGTGCTTTTGCTTGATGAGCCGCTTGCCGCGCTTGATTTAAAGCTTCGCAAAGATATGCAGGTCGAGCTGAAAAACATTCAGAAGCGCCTTGGGATCACCTTTATTTTTGTTACGCACGACCAGCAGGAAGCGCTTTCCATGTCCGACACGGTTGTTGTTATGAATGAGGGCAGAATTCAGCAAATCGGCACCCCGATTGATATTTATAACGAACCGCAGAATGCTTTTGTCGCGGATTTTATCGGCGAAAGCAATATTCTTGACGGCGTGATGCTCGATGACTATAAGGCTGAGTTTTCCGGTGCAGTTTTCCAGTGCCTTGACAAAGGCTTTGCGCCGGACGAAAAGGTTGATATTGTCATTCGTCCCGAAGATGTTGACATTGTTCCGATTTCGGAGGGTACAATAACCGGCGTTATCACGTCGAACACCTTCAAGGGTATTCATTTTGAAATGATTGTTGACATTCAGAATTTCAAATGGATGATTCAGACAACGGATTATTATCCGGTTGGAACGAAAATCGGCATTGAAATTGAACCTGATGCCATTCATGTTATGAAAAAATCCGAATATTCCGGTCTTTACGGCGATTACAGCTCTTTCAGCGATGAGCTTGAACATCTTTCAGATGTCACACCGCAGGAGGAGTAAGTCTGAATCAATTCAGACTTAAAGTAAGAAGTAAGAGTGAAAAATGAAAAGGTGTAATTTTGCCTTTGGCGAAATTATTTTTCCGTTATTCATTTTCGCTTTTCAGAAAGGACCGGTTATAAAATGAAAAACAGCAAAACACAGAAACTTGTTGCTTCACCTTATTTAATCTGGGCAGCAATTTTCATCATTGTGCCGCTGATTTTTGTTGTGTATTATTCACTCACAGATGCAAGCGGCAATTTCACACTTCAATATATATCAGACATCGGAAAGTATAAAGATACGATGCTGACTTCCATATGGCTCGGCTTTATTGCAACGATTATCAGCCTTGTCATTTCCTATCCGCTGGCTTATATCATGTCAAGAAGCAGTCTGAATGTTCAGCGTACCATGATGATGCTTGTTATGCTTCCGATGTGGATGAACCTTCTGATCAGAACCTATTCTCTGATGATTATTTTGCAGGATACGGGCATCATAAACTCGGCACTTTCGGCGCTGCATCTGCCGACCGTTCACATGATTAACACGCAGGGCGCGGTTGTTCTCGGAATGGTATATAATTATATCCCGTATATGATATTGCCACTTTATTCTATCATGTCAAAAATCGACAACGGACTGATTGAAGCCGCACAGGATCTCGGCGCAAACAAGCTGACCGTTTTGAGAAAGGTCATTCTTCCGCTGAGCGCGCCCGGAATCGCTTCGGGCTTTACGATGGTTTTTGTTCCGTCGGTTTCAACGTTCTATATTTCAAAAAAGCTCGGCGGAAATGCTTTTTCGCTGATCGGCGATGTTATAGAAATGCAGTTCAAATCTTCCAATAACTATAATCTCGGTGCGGCGCTTTCTCTTGTTCTTATGGTGCTGATACTGATATGTATGGCAATTATGAACCGCTTTGCCGGCGATGACGATGACGGAGGTGTGCTGATATGAAAACCAAAATGTCACCTCTTTCAAAATTTTACGTTTTCCTGATTATGTTCTTTCTTTATGCGCCGATTGTTGTGATGATTATTTTTTCGTTCAATTCCGGCGTCAGCACAAGCGTCTTTTCGGGTTTTTCGCTTCGCTGGTATCAGTCCCTGCTTCATGACAGCGCAACCATCAAGTCACTTTATAACACGCTGATTCTTGCCGTTTCTTCTTCTCTGATTGCAACGGTAATGGGAACTGCGGCGGCAGTCGGAATCAATTCTTTCAAAAACAAATGGGTCAAGCGGGCAACTATGACCGTTACCAACATTCCGATGATGAATCCGGAAATTGTAACCGGTATTTCCATGATGCTTTTGTTTGTTTTTGTTTCCAAGCTGATCGGTGTCACAGATGCGCTCGGCTTCGGAACAATGCTGATTGCCCATATCACTTTCAACCTGCCTTATGTTATTTTGTCGGTTATGCCGAAGCTTCGGCAAATGGATCCGCATCTGCCGGAAGCGGCAATGGATTTAGGTTGCACACCGCTCAGAGCTTTTTTCAAAGTGACCATTCCCTCCATTGCAACCGGCATCGGTTCGGGCTTGATGATGTCGTTTACGCTGTCGCTTGACGATTTTGTCATCAGCTATTTTACGCAGGGTCCCTCGTTTGAAACGCTTCCGATCCGCATTTTCTCCATGACGAAAAAGCGTGTTACTCCCGATATGTATGCGCTGTCAACATTAATTTTTGTTGCGATTTTGCTTCTTCTCATTCTCCTTAACGTCACGCAGGTCAAAGGCGAAAAAAGAATGAAAGACAAGCTTCAAAAAGGAGGCGGGGCAGTATGAAAAAGATTTTGAAAGTTTTTCTTGCCGCTTTGGCGCTTGCGGCTGCTTTTGCGCTTCCT
>JBJFHW010000149.1:0-3345 GCA_051893965.1 Acutalibacteraceae bacterium | reverse complement strand
GACCCATAGCGGCAACATAAAGGAAAGAAAAAGCAAACAAAAACGGTGTATATTTCCTTAATTTTTCAAAAGCTCTTGAAAGAAGAACGCTCAAAAAGACTGCACAACTGTAAGTTGTGTGTCCGGACGGAAACGAATCGGCGTGACTGTAAATATCGGAGCCTTTTCCGATTTTATACCAGGGAGAAAACGCCGAAAAATCAGTGTTTTCCGCCATTTCAGCTGTCAAAGGAGAATGAAGCTTAACGGTTTTTGCGTTACTCATACCGTTTTTGTCTGTGATACCGTTTGAAAAAGCAACCATTTCACGAAAACGAATTCTGTTCATAATCGTTTTGAGTTCTTCCGTAACCTTGAAAAGAATTCCGATGGCAATTCCCGCGGCCGCAAGATATTCAAGCTTTCGGATTGTCTCTTTGTCAAGACGGGAAAACGCAATCACACCGATTACGGCAACGCCGACACTGATCAGATAATAAATCAGTTCGCTCCAATCAAAGAAATCGTTGAGCACATTGGCAACAAGCTTTCTCCAGCCGACAACGGCAAGAACAAAAAACAGCACATCAAGAATTTTTTGAACAAGAAAGCCGACTGTCTTATATGCTTTGCTTTCTTTGTTAAAATCCGTTTTCACAAAGGGTAAAAAGCAGCCGATTAGTTTCAGCAGATGATCAAGCGAATGATTTCCGAGCAAAAGCACCGTGAAAATCGGTCCCCACATTCCCCAGTAAACCGCCTGACCGAACGCTTCCAGATAAACGGCAAAAGAGCTTTGCGGATTAAATATCGCTTTGTCAATTTCAAGGTCATAAACCGTGCCGATTGCCATAAGCAAAACAGCTACGGTATAAAACACGACCGATATAATCAAAAGTTGTTTGTTTTCTTTGTTTTTCATCATATTTTTCATCACATCAGATCGTTTCAATTTTAATAAGACTTGTGTTGCCGGAAACACCGTTTGTCACGCCGCCGGTGATAACGATATTGTCGCCTTTTTCAAGCTTCATGAGACTTTTTGCAACTTTTGTTGCCGTATAGAAAAGCACATCGGTTGACGGGTAAACTTCACACATAACCGGCGTTACGCCCCAGCTCATGGCAAGCTGGCGCCAGGTTTTTTCATTGACCGTAAGACCGATGATGTCAACCGGCGAACGAAAACGCGAAACCATTCTGACGGTTTTGCCAGAAAGAGAGCAGACAACCATCGCTTTTGCACCGATGTCGATGCCCATTCCGCAGGTTGCATGGGAGATTGCGTCAACGGTGTTTTTGATTTTGAACTTCGATGTCAAAAAGCGTTCCTGATAATCAATGCCTTTTTCTGCCTGTTCGGCAATTTTTGACATCGTCTGAATGGTCAGCACCGGATATTTGCCGGCGGCCGTTTCTCCCGAAAGCATAATGGCACTGGTTCCGTCATAAACTGCGTTTGCAACATCGGAAATTTCGGCTCTTGTGGGCCTTGGGTTATGAATCATGCTTTCGAGCATTTCCGTTGCGGTGATCACACGCTTACCCCAAAGGCGGCATTTTGTAATCAGCTGTTTCTGAATTCCGGGAAGCTCTTCAAACGGAATTTCAACACCCATGTCGCCCCTTGCAACCATAATTCCGTCACATTCCGAGCAAATTTCTTCAATATTCTGAACGCCTTCGCGGTTTTCAATTTTTGCAATGATGCTGACGCTGTTAAGATCGGCGCCGCTTTGTGAAAGAAAATCCTTGACATCAATCAGATCCTGTTTGCAGGAAACAAACGAGCAGGCAATAAAATCAACATCGTTTTCCATACCGAACAGCAAATCGCTCTTATCCTGCTGACTCAGATAAACACTGCTGAGCACCTTATTGGGAAAGCTCATGCTTTTTCTGTTTGACATTTCGCCGCCTGCGATTACTTTCGTTATAACATCGTTTCCCGAAACTTCGGTCACTTCAAAAATCAGAAGACCGTTATTGACAAGAATTCTGTCGCCTTTTTCCATGTCTCCTGCAAGTCCGTCATAGTTTACGCTGACGCGGCTTTCGTCGCCGACAATATCACCGGTTGTGAAAGTGAAAGTCTGTCCCTCTTTCACATCGACCTTACCGTTTTCAAAGGTTTTGATTCTGTATTCCGGACCTTTTGTGTCAAGAAGAATGGCAATCGGCAGATCCAGTTCTTTTCTGACCTTTTTAATCAGATTAATTTTTTCAAGATGATCTTCATGTGTGCCGTGTGAAAAATTCAGTCGTGCAACATTCATTCCGGCAAGGCACATTTCTCTGAGTGTTTTTTCATCGCCGCAGGCAGGACCGATTGTGCAGACTATTTTTGTTTTTCTCATATTAATTCCCAAAGGCAAACTCAGCATAAAAGCGGAAAGTTTTGCCGTTCCTTTCATTTCAAAACTACCTCATTTTAATTATACACAAAAGCTTTGGATTTGGGAAGATAAAAAAAGAAAAAAGTGAGACGAACTTTCAAAAGTCTTTCCTCTGCTTGTCAAAAAGCCCTATCGGTGCTAAAATAAAACAAAAGCCGACGCCGCAAAGTCGGTTATCGGCTGATTTTCAAGAAAGGAAATGTGTTGCATTACCATGAATGTTCAGGACAGATTTTTAAAATATGTTTCTTTTCCCACCATGTCGGACGAAACAAGCAAAGAAACGCCGAGCACAAAAAAACAGCTTGCTCTTGCAGAGTATATTGCAAAAGAGCTTTGTGAAATGGGAATTGAAAACGCGCACGTTGACGAAAAGGGCTATGTTTATGCTTTCATTAAAGGCAATGTTCCCTGCGACGAAACAATCGGGCTGATTGCTCATATGGATACCTCACCCGAAGCACCTGACTTTCCGATTCACGCAAAAATTGTTCGTTTCGACGGAGAAAAAATTCTTCTCAACGAAGAAAAACAACTTTATCTTTCACCCGAAGAGTATCCGAATATGCTCCATTATGTCGGCGATGAACTTATCGTAACCGACGGCACCACGCTTCTGGGTGCAGATGACAAGGCCGGTATCAGCGAAATTATCAGCGCTGTTGAATATATTATTGAAAACGACCTGCCGCACGGGAATATCTCCTTATGCTTTACTCCCGATGAGGAAATCGGCAGAGGAGCCAATGATTTTGACCTTGAAAAATTCGGTGCCGATTATGCTTATACCGTTGACGGCAGTACGCTCGGCACCGTTGAATTCGAAAACTTCAACGCCGCAAAAGCCGTTATAACAGTCAGCGGCGTCAACATTCACCCGGGCTGTGCAAAGGGGAAAATGATAAACGCCTGTTCGCTTGCCTGCGAATTTGACACCATGCTTCCGAAAACTGAGCGTCCCGAAAGCACC
>JBJFHW010000148.1:0-3353 GCA_051893965.1 Acutalibacteraceae bacterium | reverse complement strand
TAACATCAGCATGATTTCAACAAGCGAAATCACAATTTCCGTTCTGATTGACAAGGATCTTGCCGACAAAGCCGTTGCAGCGGTTCACAAGGCATTTTTCGGTTAAGCTTAAACACCGGTTTTATCCTCTGCTTCATAAAAACCGCGTATAAATATTATGCATAATCAGTATCGAAATCAAGTTTCACAGCTTGATTTCGATTTTTTGTTCTCTGAAAATTTTTGCTTGTATTATATTTGCCATATTAAAATTCGGAATAAAAATATACAACTGTATGTTTGTTTAAAAAATATTAACAATTTGTTGACTTTTTTATAAAAATATGCTAAAATTATCTTACAATGTTGAAAAATTTATAATTGCGCAGAATCAAAACAAAAGTCGCAGACAAGCAATCTGATTTTTAAAGATTTTGCGCAATATCAAAGTTTAATTTCAGCATTGTAAGGGTGTGTTTTTCGTTTCATTTTTTTACACGAAAAAATCAAAAAACAAATTTTAAGGAGGAAAAATCAAATGCGAAACAAAACAAAAAAATTTTTAGCAGTCTTTATGGCTGCAATCATGCTTGTCTGTGCAGCCCCGCTTGCGGGAATCTCAATCCATGCCGATGCAACAACCGATCTAAGCATCGCTATCGGTGACAACATCATAGGGGAGATTGAAAACGAAACTTTAACATTAAGAGGCACCGGAAAAATGAAAGATCTTTTTGCTCCGGCTTCTCCCTTCAGCAGTTACGATTCTTTGTTTACAAAAGTTGTTATTGAAAACGGTATCACAAATATCGGCTACTACATGTTCTGGGACTGCAAAAATCTTGAAAGCATTGAAATTCCCGCAAGCTTAACAAGCATAGGCGGGAATCCTTTCGCAGGCTGTGATAATTTCAAAAAAATCATTGTTGATGAAGACAACCCTGTTTATAGTTCTGACGAGAGCGGAATATTATTCAACAAAGACAAAACTCAGCTGGTTCTTTATCCTGTCGGCATTGAAGACACCGTTTACACAATCCCCGACACTGTCAGAGAAATCGCCCGCGAAGCATTTTACGGTTGCTCAAATCTTGAAAAAATTGAAATTCCGAACGGTGTGACAACAATAGACGGTTGGGCGTTTGCTTCTTGCATAGGAATTGAAAGTGTTGAATTTCCCGAAAGTGTAACAAGTATTGGAGAAATGGCGTTTAACAATTGTGACAATCTTAAGCGCATTACCGTTGACGAAAACAACCCTGCCTATTGTTCTGATGAATACGGCGTTCTGTTTGATAAAAACAAAACCCGGCTTATTAAATGTCCCGCAAAAACGGATAATACGGCCTATACCGTTCCCGACACCGTAAAGGAAATATTTGAATATGCGTTTATATCAAATGCTAATCTTGAAAGCATTGAAATTCCCGACAGCGTGGAAATCATTCAAGAAGGCGCTTTTTCCAACTGCTATAAGCTCAGTGAAATTAAGCTCGGAAACGGGCTGACCCAAATCGGCAACAGTGCGTTTCGCGCAACAGCTTTCTATAATAATGAAGAAAACTGGGAAAACGGCGTATTATACATCGGTCAATATCTGATTAAAGCTGACGATTTGGAAGAAAACACTATTACTGAATACGAAGTTAAAGAAGGCACAAAAACAATCGCAGATGTTGCACTTGGCTGTGAACTTCTTGAGACTTTAAAAATACCTGCAAGTGTTGAAAACATCGGCAATTGGGCATTAGCAAACTGCATGAGCTTAAAAGAAATCATTGTTGATGAAAACAACAAGAATTATATGTCTGATGAAAACGGCGTTTTATATAACAAAGCCAAAACGCAGCTGATTCGTTATCCTGCCCTTTCTTCAGGCACAGTTTATGACATTCCCGAAAGTGTAAAAGAAATATCTGATTATGCATTTTTCGGAAGTTCAAATCTTGAAAGCATCGAAATTCCCTATAATGTCACCAATATGGGCGATAGTACATTTGGCTATTGCGCAAACCTCAAAAGCATAACAATCGGAACAGGTATAACAAATATCGGCATATCTGATTTTATTGTTTCTCCGGCGCTTGAAAGTCTTGAGCTTTACGGCGACATAAAAGCAATCGGCTATATGTCGTTCGCAGGTTGTGACAGCTTGAAAGATGTATATTTCGGCGGTACTGCGGAGCAGTGGCAAGCAATTGAAAGAATTAACGACAGCAACGAAAACCAATACGATACACTTAAAAATGCAACTGTTCATTTTAACGCAGAGCATACACACAATTACAGATTTGTTGCCGAAAGAGTTCTTCCGACCTGCACCGAGGACGGTCAGATCACATATAGATGCTCCATTTGCGGCAATAGCTATCAGACAGAAGTTCTTCCCGCAACCGGTCACATTGACAGCGACAATGACGGCAAATGCGACAACTGCTCCGAGCTTCTTGAACAGCCCGAGCCCGAACCGGAAAAGAGCCTGATTGAAAGAATCAAAGAATTCTTTGAAACCATTATCAACTGGCTGAAAAGCCTTTTCGGAATAATCTGATCATTCACAAACAAATAAACAAAAACTGATTTCGTTTCGGCGAAATCAGTTTTTTCTTGCTTCATTTAATTATGAAACAGTGATATTATCTTATAAATTAAAAATCGGGCGTTAACTTTGTGCATTAAAACAAATCAAATCATTACGGATCATATTTTCTGCAAAGAAAGTCTACACCAATGCTTTCGGCAATCTGTTTTGACTTTTTGATTTTCTCTTCGCCGATCACATCAACAACCGTAAGGCGAACCTTTGCCCCGTTCTGCAAACAGTCTTTTGCAAACTGAAGCAATGCATCAAACGCCTTTTCGGGATAGATATTGCGCGTTATCTTGTCATATTCTTCGCTTGTCGGCGCATTGAGTGAAACGGAAACACTGTCAATATTTTCGCAGATTTCTTTTGCTGTCGGTCTTGCATTGATCAGATCCGAAAGTCCGTTGGTGTTCAGCCTCAGACTGATGTGGGGATATTTTTCTTTCATATATTTTGCGGCAAAAAGAAGATTTTCGAGCGCATTGGTCGGTTCGCCGTAGCCGCAGAAAACAGCCGTTTGCGCGTTTGAAAAATCAAATGTATCAATCGCTTGTCTGATTTCTTCTTTGGTCGGTTCACTGTCATGAAAAAGCTTTTTGGCTTCTCCGATTGCGTCCTTTTTGTCTCTGATGCAAAACGCACATCTGCACGGACATTTGTTGGTTATGTTGAAATAGATGCCGCCCTCAAATTTATAGATAATATCAGCCATTATTTTTCCTCTTTCGTAACGCTTCCTATTTTCAGAAGCTTGTTGATTTTTGCCGCATCAAGCGCCGCACCAACA
>JBJFHW010000147.1:0-3357 GCA_051893965.1 Acutalibacteraceae bacterium | reverse complement strand
ATATGTCAAAGACATGGGCTATACCCACATTGAGCTGATGCCCGTTTCGGAATTCCCGTTTGACGGCTCATGGGGCTATCAGGTTACCGGCTATTTTGCCGCAACTTCCCGTTTCGGAACGCCGCATGATTTTATGTATTTTGTTGACACCTGCCACAAGAACGGAATCGGTCTGATTCTTGACTGGGTACCTGCTCATTTCCCGAGAGATGCACACGGTCTTTCCGATTTTGACGGTCAGGCTTGCTATGAATATGCCGACAGCAGAAAAGGTGAACACAAGGAATGGGGCACAAAGGTGTTCGACTACGGAAGAAATGAGGTCCGCTCTTTCCTGATCAGTTCCGCTTGCTTCTGGCTTGAAAAATATCACATCGACGGCTTGCGCGTTGACGCAGTTGCTTCCATGCTTTATCTTGACTACGGCCGCCGTGACGGCGAATGGATCGCCAATCAATACGGCGGAAACGAAAACCTTGAGGCGGTTGATTTTATCCGCACGCTCAATTCGCTCATTTTTGAAGACTATCCCGATGCCATGATGATTGCGGAAGAAAGCACCGCCTGGCCGCTTGTTACCAAACAAAAAGACATGGGCGGTCTCGGTTTTACCTTTAAGTGGAACATGGGCTGGATGAACGATGTTCTGAAATATTTTTCAATGGACGGTCTTTCAAGAAAATATAACCACAATCTTCTGACGTTTTCGTTCTTCTATGCTTTCTCGGAAAACTTTGTTCTGCCGGTTTCTCATGATGAAGTTGTTCACGGAAAATGCTCGCTGATCAACAAGATGCCGGGCGAATACGATGAAAAATTCAACGGTGTTCGTGCATTCATGGGCTATATGATGGCTCACCCGGGAAAGAAGCTGAACTTCATGGGCAATGAGTTCGGTCAGTTCATTGAATGGAAATTCGATCAGGGACTTGACTGGCTTCTTCTGGATTATGACAAGCACCGTCAGCTTCAGACTTATGTGAAAGAGTTGAATAAGCTTTATAAAAAATATCCCGCTCTTTGGGAAATTGATTTCGGCTGGGAGGGCTTCTCCTGGTGCGTCAGCGATGATAATGACAATTCTGTTATCGCTTTTCGCAGAATTGACAAAAAGGGTGACGAGCTTGTTTGCGTCTGCAACCTGACGCCCGTTGCAAGAGAAAAATATTCTTTCGGTGTTGAAAAAGAGGGTACCTATGAAGTGATTCTCAATTCCGACAGCGAAAAGTTCGGCGGAAAAGGCACCGGCACAAAAACAAGGGTTTCTTCAAAGAAAGTTCCGATGCATGGCTTTGAAAACAGTATCACACTGAATCTGCCCGGACTTTCGGCAATGTATTTAAGATATAAGAAAAAGCCGAAAAGCAAAAAATCAACAAAGGTGCAGGGTAAAAAGGACGAAATAAAAGACCCCGAAAAACCTGCTGAGGTTAAGAAAGAGTCAAAAACGGTTGCAAAGCCGGCTGAGATTAAGAAAGAAACGAAAGCAGACGTAAAACCTGCCGAGGTTAAGAAAGAAGAAAAAGCAGCACAAAAACCTGCCGAAGCAAAAAAAGAAACAAAAGCGTCTGAAAAAACCGCCGCGGTCAAGAAAGAAGAAAAAACAGTTCAAAAGCCTGCTGAAGTTAAGAAAGAAACAAAAGTACCCGAAAAAACAATCGAAGTTAAGAAAGAAGAAAAGATAACAAAGCAGTCGGAATCAAAAAAAGAATCAAAAAACACTGCTAAAAATAAAAAGAAAAAGAGAAAACATTAAAATCAGACAAAAATCTGCCAAAAACACAGTTGAATAAGATTATTATTTTATAACATGGCAAAGAAAAGGAGAATACTTATGGCTAAGAAAACAGAGTGTCTTGCAATGCTTCTTGCCGGAGGACAGGGAAGCAGACTCGGAATACTCACCAAAAACATCGCAAAGCCTGCCGTACCGTACGGCGGAAAATACCGCATTATTGATTTTCCGCTTTCAAACTGCACCAATTCGGGCATTGAAACAGTCGGTGTTCTGACGCAGTATCAGCCGCTTGAGCTGAACGATTACATCGGAAACGGTCAGGCATGGGATCTTGACAGAAGCTACGGCGGAGTACATATTCTTTCGCCCTATCAGCAAATCAAGGGCACGCAGTGGTATAAGGGCACGGCAAACGCAATCTATCAGAACATCAATTTTATTGACCGATATAATCCTGAATATGTTGCGGTGCTTTCCGGCGACCACATTTACAAAATGGATTATTCAAAAATGCTGCGCTTTCACAAGGAAAAGAATGCGGCTTGCACAATTGCAATGCTTGAAGTTCCGTGGGAGGAGGCTTCAAGATTCGGTCTGATGTTCGTCAACGATGACGGTTCAATCAGCGAATTTGAAGAAAAGCCGAAAAATCCGAGAAGCAACAAGGCTTCCATGGGCGTTTATATCTTCACATGGAAAACGCTTCGCAAATATCTGATTGAAGACGAAGAAAATCCGGATTCGGGCAACGACTTCGGTCATGACGTCATTCCGGCAATGCACAGCGCCGGAGAAAGACTGTTTGCCTATCAATTCGACGGCTATTGGAAAGATGTCGGAACCATCGACAGCCTTTGGGAAGCAAACCTCGATTTGCTCAATCCCAAGGTAGACCTTGACCTTTCCGATAACAGCTGGAAAATCTATTCAAAAACGGCCGCCGCTCCGCCGCACTATATCAGCAGTAAGGCTTCGGTCGAAAACTCGATGATTTCCGAGGGCTGTGTGATTGACGGCGAGGTTGACTACTCCGTTCTCTTCTCGAACGTAACTGTTGAAGAGGGTGCGGTTGTCCGCTATTCCATCGTTATGCCCGGTACAGTCATCAAAGCCGGTGCGGTTGTAGAATATGCAATCGTTGCCGAAAATGCGGTGATTGAAGAGGGAGCACATGTCGGCGAAAGCCCCGAACAGATTGCAGACCTTGAAAAATGGGGTATTGCCGTTGTCGGCGAAAAAGTGAAGGTCGGCAAAAAGGCCGCCGTTGCCGCAAAAGCCATGATCGACGAAGACGTAAAGGGGGAAGAATAATGTTAGCTTCTAATGTATTAGGTATCGTATATTCCAACGTTTATGACGAATGTATCAGCGAGCTTACCAGCATGCGCACCATGGGTTCGGTTCCCTTTGCGGGACGTTACCGTCTGATCGACTTTATTCTTTCCGATATGGTAAACTGCGGAATCACAAAGGTCGGCATCAGCACAAAAAGCAACTACAAATCACTTATGGATCACCTCGGAACGGGCAAGCCGTGGGATCTTTCAAGAAAACGTGAGGGCATGACGATTCTCCCGCCGTTCAATTCCGGAAATGCCGGTATGTTCGGAAACCGGATC
>JBJFHW010000146.1:0-3362 GCA_051893965.1 Acutalibacteraceae bacterium | reverse complement strand
CGTTTCACAGCCTGTGACCATTCTCGGCGGCGTTGCAATCAGCAAGGATAACATTGAAAACAAAACCAAGCTTTCCAAACTTAGCTTTGAAAAGAAAGACAAAACTTCCTATTCCATGATCTTCAACGGCGTAAATTACACAATTTATCCCGTCATCGCATGGGACTGGGAGCTTTCGGAGGGTGTGGTCACTTTCAGCGGAATCGGCGATGACGGAAGCACCATCTGGGGCAAGAAAAATTATTCATCTTTCATGGGTGTTTATACCGATACATTCTATTATGTTCTTTCCCTCACAGATGAAGAAACACAGGCAAAATACAGCAAGAAAATGGATAAGATCAAAGAAAGCCCGTCTCAGTCTTCCATTGACAGTATGACAAAGAAAATGATTTCTATTGTTCTTGCTGAAAAATAATGAAAACAAAGGAGTTCTTGCGATGAAGACATTGAAGAAAACAGTTGCTGTTATCATGGCTTTTGTGATGATGGTTTTGGCTTTTTCGGTTGTCGCCGGCGCACAGCAGGCAGATGTCACCGAAAAGCAGGCTGCCGCACCTTTTATTCTGGTTCACGGTCTCGGCGGCTGGGGAGAATATGACGAATATAACGAAAAATCGCCTTATTGGGGAGGCGGCGGTGGAATGAACATCAGTGACGGTGATGTTGTCAAAATTCTGAAAAATGAAGGCTATGAAGCGTATGCCGCCTCTGTCGGACCTGTCAGCAGTGCATGGGACAGAGCGTGTGAGCTTTTTGCCCAGCTGACCGGAACGGTTGTCGATTACGGCGAAGCACATTCAAAAGAGCATAATCATGACCGATTCGGGAAATCCTTTGTCGGTCAGCCTCTGATGGGCGAAGAATGGGATTTGTCTCAGCCGCTTAATCTTGTCGGTCATTCGTTCGGCGGACCGACAATCAGACTTTTCACTTCGCTTCTTGTTTTCGGCGATGAAGCGGAAGTTGCAGCAACCGGTGAAAGCACTTCGGCTCTGTTCACGGGCGGACACAATTCGGCTGTTCATTCCGTCACAACGCTTTCGGGCGTTCACAACGGTTCACAGGTTGCAAACATGATTTATGACTTCAAGCCGTCTATGTATATTATTTCATATTTAATCAGCACAATAGGCGCTTTCGGCTCAAGGGGAGCCATGGGAGACATTAATCTCGGACATTTCGGACTGACTCCGAAGCAAGACGAAACAAGAGTGAACATCAGTCCTGCAAAAGTCAAGAACTTTGTTACGTCAGAAGATAACGCAGGCTATGACCTTACAATCCGCGGCTCGAGAGAGCTTAATGAAAAAATCAAGCTTTCGCCTTATACTTATTACTATTCCTATTCGGGATATATTACTGAAAAAAATAACTGCGGAATTCAAAAAAACACCGCGGGTTGTGCGGCAATTTTTAACGGCACCTGCGTTATGCTTTCTCTCAGTCAGGGCAAAACCTTTGATGGTGTTGAAATGACGGAAGAATGGGCAATCAATGACGGAATGGTTCCGCTTGCCAGCGCAAAATATCCGCTGTGCGATGCCGATAAAGCTTACAGCTATGAAGAAACGGTTGAAAACGGAGAAACAATAACACCGGGCATCTGGTATTATTTTGAGCCGATTTACGGCATCGACCATGGGGATTACTGCTATTCACAGGCAGGCTTCCCAGACGGGTATGACAATTTCTATCTTAACCTTGCCAAAACGGCAGGTTAAGATTTTTTGTCTGAACACAGGAAGTAAAAATGAAAGGGATAAAAATGAAAAGCAATTTTAAATATATGCTTTCCAATTGGGTAAAATGGGACAGGAAAGGGCTGGTCTTCTTTTTCATAAGAGTTCCTGCGTTTGTTCTTCAGCCGATTATTACCGCATATATCCCAAAAGCGATGATTGATTGTATCAATGAGGGCGTGACCATTGGCAGACTGACGCTGGTGGTTGCGCTTTTGAGTGTTCTGGTAACGCTTACAACCTGGCTTGCACCTTTTATGCAGGAGCTTTTAAACGGCAGTGCAAGAATCATTCGCATGAGATATGCGGTTCTGGCTTTTCGAAAAAATCTCAACACGGATTATATTAACATCGAAAGCCTTGAGGGCAGGGAAAAGAATAAAAGAGCCGAAGAATTTTACAGAAGCTATCATTCGGCTTCTTCAAATTTCATCGGAATATGCAACCAAATGATGATTTGCGCAGTCGGCGTTATCACGTCGCTTGCGCTGATTTATAAAATCAATATTTTCATGATTCTGATTATTCTTCTGACCTGCCTCGGTGAGTTCTTTTTACTCAAATTTTTAAATGAAAGCGACAAGGACGCAAAAGATGAACGAAGCGGTGTTTTTGTCAAATTTGATTATTTTTATTCACTGAGCAAAGATGCCTCGGCGGCAAAGGATATAAAATTATACGGCTTTTCGGACTATTTCATATTCACCCTTGCAAAGCTGGTTGAACAAATTGAAAGCATATCGCAAAGATATATGCATCAAAGTGCAAAGGTCAGCGGCACAAGAGCGCTGTTGAATCTTATCAGACAAGTTGTGGCTTATGCGTATCTGACTTCTTTGGTCTGCCGCAATAAGCTTACGGTTTCGGATTTTATCTTTTATTTCGGAATCATCACCGGCTTTTCAAACTGGATTATGAATTTTGTTTATTGCTATTCAAGCCTTGAACGCTGTCTGAACGACTGCGGTGCGTATCGCGAATTTGTTGAAAGCGGCGATGAATCGGATAAAAACAAAAGAAAAGCCGATTTTGACGAAATTGAATCCATCGAATTCAAAGATGTGTGCTTCACTTATCCGTCAGGCGAAAAAAGCACAATTAACAACATGTCGTTTAAGATAGGCAAGGGTGAGAACATTGCCATCGTGGGTGAAAACGGCGCAGGAAAAACAACGGCAATCAAGCTTCTTTGCGGGCTTTATTACCCGACACAGGGCGATATTCTGATTAACGGCATCAGCACGCGTGAATTTTCATCGGAAAGCTATTTTGATTTGTTTTCCGCTGTTTTCCAGGATAATTGCTTTTTACCGATGACGGTTGCGGAAAATATTTGCGCCTGCAAAGAATATGACAAAGAAAAGCTGTTTTTCGCTTTTGAAAAAGCAGGCATCAGCGAAAAAATCAATTCGCTTGAAAACAAAGAAAACACACTGATGGTCAAGGAGGTTTATAAAGACGCCACCGATTTTTCGGGCGGTGAAAAGCAAAAGCTGCTGCTTGCCAAGGCGCTTTATAAAAATGCGCCGATTCTTGTTCTTGATGAGCCGACAGCCGCTCTTGACCCGATTGCCGAAAATGAGCTATATCTGAAATATAACGAGATGACCGAAAATAAAA
>JBJFHW010000145.1:0-3373 GCA_051893965.1 Acutalibacteraceae bacterium | reverse complement strand
CGGGCGTTGCCCGCACCCACAAGCTTTTTTGAAAAAAAGCTTGGCAAAAAACTTTTCTCCTTTTGTACTCGATTTCCCGCGCGGTATCATTATAAAGATTGCAGCTTTCTGCCCCGCGTAATATCTGCGGACATTGTCCGCCGCGGCATCATTGTGAAGATTATTGCTTTCCACCCCGCGTGAGCACTGCAGGCTTGGCCTGCCTACATGAGGGCGAAGATTACGAAGGCTTCTTCCACTCGTTTGTATATCTCATCAAGCTGTGAAACCGGCAGCGGATTTTCTCCCTTGCCCACTTCAAACGTGAAAGCCGGCTTTTCAAATTCATCAATAAACCAATCCTTAAAGCCGCCGTGTGATGCAAGACCGTCATTGCTGACAAGCCTGTAAGAGCAGGAATCGGCAAGAATTTTTGCCATCATGGACGCGTGCGCCGGCGTTTTTTCGCCGTATTGCCAGTAAAGCTCCTCGCCCTGACTGTGTATCGCCGCCGCTTGCCTGAAGCTCGTCAGTCGGCAAAGCCGCGTCAAAGCCTTTGTTTCGGCTTCGCTTTCGGCATATTCGCCGCCGAATTGCCTCGGCGCAGGACCTGTTATCCCGTGCTCGGCTTCCATCTTATGTAAAACGTCCCAGCCGGCGGCAAAGTTGTGGTTGATGTCAACACCGGCCGCATTCGCGTTCCAGCGCGAATAGTCGTCACAGCCGATGCTTTCAACAAAGCGGCGCATTGATTTTGCTCCCTGCGGACCGTGCACCGCAATTTCCACCCCGTCGGGGTTTACGCACGGAATGACCGTGATTCCCAGATGCGTCAGCGCTTTTGCAATGTTGATGCAGCACATGGAAGAGCCGTCCTTGATGTGGCGGCAGACATTTTCAACAAACCGATAAAGCACAAGGCTTGTGATCCATTCGCTGCCGTGAAAGCCGCCTGCATAAAGCACACAGTTTTTTCGGCTTCCGATGCTTAAAGAAAAAATGCTTCTGCCGAGGCTTGTCTGCGAAATAACCGTCGGCGTTATAAACGGATAAGCACGGCAGAGATTTTCAAGATAGATTTTATTTTTTTCATAATCAAAAATTTCAGATTGAACAACAGACATAGATTTCACCTTACCTTCTATGAATATATATTTAAGCAAAGCGGACAATATGACAGCTTGGCAGGAGGTTCGGACAAAATAAAAAGATGAAACAAGGAAAGGAAACGCGCAGATGTTTTGAACTGCGCAAACGGTGGTTATTATGAATCTTGAAGAAAAAACGCTCGGTGAAAAAGAATATTTCAACGGAAGAATTATCCGCGTTCATGTTGACGATGTTGTACTGCCCGACGGAAGCCAAAGCAAGCGTGAGGTTGTTGAACACAGCGGCGGCGTTTGCGTTGCGGCTTTGTCGGAAAACGGAACGCTCAGATTTGTCAGACAGTACCGCTATCCTTTTCATAAGGTTTTGCTGGAGCTTCCGGCGGGAAAGCTTGAAAAGGGCGAAGATGCGCTTGCAGCCGGAAAGCGTGAACTGGAAGAAGAATGCGGCGTAACGGCGGAAAAAATCATTTCAATGGGTCAGATTTATCCGACAGTTGCTTATTGCAGTGAAATTATTCATCTTTTTCTTGCAACAGGTCTGAAAGAAACAAAACAGCACCTTGATGAGGGAGAATTTCTTGCAAACGAAGAAATTGAACTTCATCAGGCGGCGCAAATGGTCATGGACGGAGAAATCAAAGACAGCAAAACCGTTGTGCTGATTCTGAAAACATTGAAGATGCTGGAAGAAGGAAAAATATGAAACCGAAATTTATTGTTGCGTCTGCTTCTCCGAGAAGAAAAGAACTGCTGCAAAATATGGGCTTTGTTTTTGATGTCATACCCTCCGACGCGGACGAAGCTCTTGAAAAAAACATCAGCGCAGCGGACGCGGTTGCGGAGCTTTCCAAAAGAAAAGCGCAAAGCGTTTGCAAAAAGTTCAAAGGCGCCGTTGTGCTCGGCTGTGACACTGTGGTTGCGCTCGACGGAAAAATTCTCACAAAGCCGAACGATGAAAAAGAAGCTTTTGCCATGCTCCGAACGCTTTCGGGCAAAAAGCACTGCGTTTATTCGGGTGTGTTTATCACGGACGGCGAAAAAGAAACAAGCTTTACCGAAAAAGCCGAGGTTGAGTTTTATACACTGAGCGACGAGGAGATCAAAGCCTATATCGCAACGGGTGAGCCGATGGATAAGGCGGGTGCTTACGGCATTCAGGGCTACGGCGCGGTGCTTGTTAAAAAAATAAACGGTGATTATTATTCGATTGTGGGTTTGCCGCTTGCAAGATGCATCAGAGAACTTGCCGGGTTCGGTGTTTATTCTGAAATTATCAAAAACGGTATTGACATATGAGATTTTATTTGTTAACATATTATTAACAAATAAAGAGGAGGTGAGATTATGCTGGCTATCGTTGCTTTCTTTTCTGATATTATCTATTTTATTCAGAAATTCTTTAAGGATCTGCTTGCCAAAATAGGCGGTGAAAAAGAGCCGGAGGAAGAAAGTCAGCCTGAATAAGAATCAGCTGAAAAGGGCTGATGCTTTCACAGTGAATAATTAAACATATCAGAAACAAATTTAATTTTATATTGTTGGGCGGTACGGCTATGCGGTGCCGCTCAATTTGCGTTGACGGTTTTCGCGCACAGCGGTTTCGGTAAATATGCACAAATCCATCGGTTAGCATACGCTAACAAGTTGTTAAATTGCCGAAATTCCTTTTTTTGTGCCGGTTTTGTTGACATTGGTTTATCAAAAGTCTATAATAATCACAGTTAGCGAAAGCTAACTTCTGTTTAATCCATTAGTTAGCGTTGGGTAACCTCAGAATGGCGGTTAAAGACATGTGGTTTTCCGCTTTTTGAGGGCGGAATTTTTGAAAGAGGGAATATTTATGATGCCGTTAACTTATGCAAATGTCGGTGAAGAAAACATCATCAAAAAGGTCGGCGGAAAACCGGAGGTAAAAAAGCATCTTGAAAATTTAGGCTTTTGCGCCGGCGGCAGTGTGACGGTAATTACCGAAATCGGCGGAAACGTGATTGTGAATGTCAAAGAAGCGCGCGTTGCCATAAGCAAGGAAATGGCGCAGAAAATTATGGTATAGCAAGCACCGCTTGCATGCTCACGCGAGGCAGAAAGCGATAATCTTTACAATTTCGCCGCGAGGGAAAGTGAGTGAAAAAGTAGTAAAGTTTTTGCCAAGCTTTTTTCAAAAAGCTTGTGGGTGCGGGCAACGCCCGGCAAGCACCGCTTGCATGCTCACGGCGGGCACCGCCCGCTGGCTGACGCGGTGGCGGAAAGCTGTAAGCTTTTACAATTTCGCCACGGCGGAAACC
>JBJFHW010000144.1:0-16162 GCA_051893965.1 Acutalibacteraceae bacterium | reverse complement strand
TGAAACCGCCGATTGTGGTCATCGGAGTTTTTAATTCATGAGAAACATTGGCAACAAAGCTTTTTTGCGCTTCTTCTTCAACAGCAAGTTCGTCCGCCATTTTGTTCAGTGCGCGCGCAAAATCACACAGATATTCGTTTTTATAGTTCTCATTGGCTCTGTGGTTAAATTCGCCTTTTGCAAAGTGTTTTGTAACTTCCTGCATTTCGCTGATCGGGGTTGTTATGCTTTTACAGCTGAAATAGATTATGATAAAGCAAAGCAACAGGCCGATTGTTGCCGTGATAAGAAAAGTTTTTAAAATACTCAGAATATACGGAAGCAAGCCGGTAATTGCGTCTTCTACGGCAAAAACGGCTCCTGTTACCCGGCCGTCGATATTTATAGGAACAGCAACAACAAATTTTCCGAGACCGAAAACATCGTCTGTGGCATAATTGGAAAATCCGTTTTTCAGTGCCTTTGACATATAGTTTTCGGGTATCACCATGTTTCCGTGCTCATCGCAACCATTAACACCGTTTGCGCCGTAATAATCCTTGCATACGGTTACATTTCCATTCGTATCCACAAGGAAATAATCGGAAGCCGTTGCGTGTGCAATCACTTCAAGAACATCTTTCAGATCGTTTCTGTATTCACCGTTATCGTCTATCGGATTTTCGTTTTTGGTCTCAACGGCAACGCCGACAATATATTTTGCATTTTCTGTGAGAATATCTATTTTTTCATTCCACCACTGAACAGCGGTGAAAATCATCAGCACAATGCCAAGAACAACTACACAGGCAATTACAACGGCGGCAGTGAAGAAAAAATATTTTCGAAAAAGCGCGCCTTTTTTTAAGTTATTTCTGATATTCTTTAAACCGTTCATTTTTTCCTCCTGACGGCTTATAGCCGTTTCTTCCGTTTTATCTCTATTCGCAGAAAACAGACACCGCACAAAACTGCGTAAAAACGCATGAACGATGTCTGTTTGCAAATCCTCCGGCTGAACAATCTCTCTTAAACCGGAGACAAAAATCTTTTATTCTTTTGTTTCAAACTTATAGCCGACGCCCCAGACCGTGCGAAGCTCCCACTTATCGGAAACGCCCTCAAGCTTTTCACGAAGACGCTTAACATGAACGTCAACCGTTCTTGAATCACCGTAATAATCAAAGCCCCAGACTTCATCAAGAAGCTGATCTCTTGTGAAAACTCTGTTCGGATTTTTTGCAAGATGGAAAATCAGTTCCATTTCTTTCGGTGGCGTATCAATCTGAACGCCGTTAACTTTAAGCTCATAATTTGTCAGATTAATGGAAAGCTTGTCATAATTTACAACCTTGACTTCGTCTTGTGCATTTGAAGCAGAACGGCGAAGAACCGCCTTGATTCTTGCAACAACTTCTTTTGTGTCAAAGGGCTTGACAACATAATCATCTGCGCCGAGTTCAAGACCGAGAACACGGTCAAAGACCTCGCCTTTGGCAGTAAGCATAATAATCGGAGTTTCAGAAAACTTCCTGATTTCACGGCAGACCTGCCATCCGTCAAGCTTCGGAAGCATGATATCAAGCAAAACAAGTGACGGTGAAACTTCTTTGAAAACATTAACGGCAGAGGCTCCGTCATTGGCAATTACAACCTCAAAGCCTTCTTTTTCAAGATAAAGTCTGAGCAGCTCGCAAATGTTAAGGTCATCATCAACAACCATAATCTTTTCTGAGTTCATTTCATTTCCTCCATTAATTTTAGGCAATATACAATCTTATATGTTAATTTTATTATTGCAACTTTAAAGCAACTTTATTATAAAACGTTTAATTAAACCGAAAATACATATTAAAAATTCAAGAAAAATCACATTCTGACAGGTGCATCAACACTGAGCATTGTGAGAATACTTTTCAAAGTTGTTCTTACACAGTCACAAAGGAAAAGTCTGGCCTGCATCAAAGCTTCGTCTTCAACATTAACTCTGCATGCATTATAAAACTTGTGAAACAGTGTTGCAAGTTCAACCGCATAGTGCGTCACTTTTGCAGGATCGTAATTTTTCGCAGCACAAATGATGACTTCCGGCAAAGTTGAAAGATACTTGATAAGCTGTTTTTCTTCACTCTGATTCAGCTTTTCAAGTTCCTGCTTCGTACATTCACGCATGGTTTTACCCTCTTGCTCAAGCTTTGCAAAAATGCTGCAGATTCTTGCGTGCGCATACTGACAATAGTAAACCGGATTCTGTGCGCTTTCTTCAACGGCAAGATCAAGGTCAAAATCCATCAGGGAACCGGGCTCTCTGATGTTGAACATAAAGCGAACAGCATCAATCGGCACTTCATCAAGCAAATCAACAAGCGTAATTGCCTTGCCTGTTCTTTTTGACATTCTGACAACTTCGCCGTTTCTCATCAGACGGACAAACTGCATAAGCAGAATATCCAGTCTGCTGCTGTCAATTCCGATTGCTTCCATGGCACCTTTCATTCGTGCAACATGACCGTGATGGTCGGCGCCCCAAACATCAATTGCTTTTGAAAATCCGCGCTTTTCAAGCTTGTTTCTATGATACGCTATATCGGCGGCAAAATAAGTCGGATTGCCGTTGGCACGCACAAGAACATCATCTTTCAGCTCAAGCTTATCAATATATTCCTGCGTTTTGCCCTGTTTTAAAAGCATCTCGGTCTGAATCTGCTTGTTTTTATACCAAAGCGCTCCGTCTTTTTCGTAGGTATAACCTTTTTGAGTAAGTAAATCAATCACTTCCTGAATTTCGCCGTCATTATGAAGCGTCAATTCGCTGAACCATGTATCATAATTGATGCGATATTTTTTCATCGCCTTTTTCATGTTTTCAATGTTCTTCGGAAGCGCAAAATCAACAAGCGCTTTCCTGCGCTCTGCTTCACTTTTTTCAAGGAAGCTGTCGGAATAAATGTCGGCAAACTCCTTTGCCCTTTCTTTGATATCCTCACCGTGATAGCTGTCTTCGGGAAGTTCAACAGCATCTTCGCCAAGGAAAAGCTGTTTATATCTTACATCGAGTGAAAGCGCAAATTTTTCAATCTGGTTGCCTGCGTCATTGATATAAAACTCGCGGTGAACATCATAGCCGGCGTAATCAAGCACAGCGGCAAGACAATCGCCGAGCGCGCCGCCTCTTGCATTGCCCATGTGCATCGGACCTGTCGGATTTGCACTGACAAATTCAACATTCACCTTTTCCCCTTTGCCGTAATCGCTTCTGCCGTAGCTGCTTCCGGCTTTTTTTATGTCAAGAAGCACATCGGCATAAAACTTTCCGGAAAGATAAAAATTGATAAATCCCGGTCCTGCCGCTTCCACTTTTTCAAAATAGGTTCCGTCAAGGTTCATGTTTGAAATCAGAGTTTCGGCAATTTTTCTCGGCGGCATTCTGAAAGCTCTTGCATTTGCCATTGCGGCATTTGTTGAATAGTCACCGTTTGCTTTGTCAGCGGGTATTTCAATGATAAAATCGGCAAGTTCGGCATTCGGAAATACTTCTTGGCTGATTGCCTTATTTGCGGCTTCGATAATTAATTCTCTGATTTCTTTTTGCGCTTTGTCGGCGGTAAATTCCATAGTTGAGGTTCCTTTCAAGTTTATACGGTTCTGATATTTAAGCGTTGATATTTCTTTGTTCGATTTCGATGTTAAATTCAATTTCACCCATCGGGCGCATATCAATATCGGTGCTGTATCGGAAATTCAGCTTTCCTCCGCGGCGCGTCATCTGAGATTCAATATCAATTGCGCAAACGCCCAAAGAAAATGAGCCATACGGCGTTGTGTGGTGAGAAATGTGACGGGCGTTTTGTTCAACAATCATGTGAGAATCATATGAACCCTCGCGGGTGATCGTGATACAGCTGCCGTTTTCAACATGAAGTGTTGTGCGGCAACCTTTGAGATCTCCGTCATCATCGGTATATGAAATATAATAGTCATCGGTATCCCCCACAAAATCGGCAACGGTTGTCATTTCAATGACTTCCTTTTCGCCCTCAACATTCTGGTGAGTGACCATTGTCATCAGATAATCTTCTTTCAATTTCAAAGCTCCTTATTTTATATCAATACTTTTTATATATTATCATACAAAAAGCTAAAAATCAAACTATTGCAGATAATTTATCGCCATATCGTCAAATTTCTTGACACAAAGCGCTGAAAAAGGATATAATTGTTAAAATATTATTTTTCAAGAGGTTTGATTTATGTTTTTATGTTACGATCAGGAAGCAAACATGAGCTATTTCGGTTGGGAAAATGAAGCGCTTCCTTTGGGAAACGGAAAAATTGGTGCAAAGGTTTTCGGCGGTGCTCAATGTGAGCTCATTGCCTTTAATGAAAAAACGCTCTGGTCCGGCGGTAAAGATGTTGAAGGATTTAATTACGGAATTTCAAACGCCGACGGCGGAAAAAAGATGAAAGAAATCCAGCAGCTGCTTTTCCGGGGAAAAGAAAAAGAAGCCGCTATACAAATGAAAGGTCTTGAAGGCAACCATACAGGCTTCGGCGCTTATCAGGCGTTCGGAAGTCTATATCTGAATTTCGGCGAAAAATCCGGTTCGGAAAATTATATCAGAGATCTTGATCTTGATTCAGCATCGGCAATGGTTACTTATAAAAAGGGAAAGGTCACATTCACCCGCCATTATTTTGTCAGCTACCCCGACAATGTTTTTGTCGGCAGAATTGAATCCGAGGGCGAAAACAACGTTTTTGACATCGACGCTTACTTCATCAGCGAGCAAAAAGGGATTCCTTACAGCGAAGATGATTCCATTTACTGCGCTGGAACGGTAAACGCAAATGACGGCGTCAACGCAAATCCGGGCAAAGATAAAAACAACATGAAATATGCCTGCATGATAAAGTTTATTGCAAAAGACGGCGCCGTTGAGGCAACAGATGATGGACACATCAGCATCAAAGGCACAACAAGCGTTGTTGTGATTGCTTCCTTTGCAACCGACTATCAAAATAATTTTCCTGTTTTCTGCGACGGCAGTGATCCGCTCGAAAAGGTAAAAAATACTGTAAACGCCGCTTCACAGAAAACTTTCAGTGAGCTTTACAGAACACATCTTGCCGATTACAGAGAGCTTTATAACAGAGTCAGCTTCACGCTTGGCGAGGATCAGTCGGGTGTTACCACAGATGTGATGCTCAAACGCTTTGACAAGCGCGGCGAATACAAAAGAAACCTCATCACTACCCTTTTCCAGTACGGCCGTTATCTTCTGATTGCTTCTTCACGAGACGGAAGCCTGCCTGCCAATTTGCAGGGCATCTGGAACGCGAAAAACAATCCGATCTGGCAAAGCGATTATCATTTCAACATCAACACACAGATGAATTATTGGCCGGCTTATACGGCAAACCTGAGCGAAACGGCAAAGCCGTATATTGATTTTGTCAATTCCTTGAGAAAGCCCGGAAGAATTGTTGCAAACGAAACCATGGGTATCGGCGAAAAAACCGCAGACGGCAAACCTGATTACGAAAAACCGACCGGCTGGGTCGTTCACACAATGGTAAATCCACTCGGAATGGTGGCACCGGGCTTCAGCTGGCGTTGGGGTTGGGCTCCCGTTAACGGCGCATGGGCAACCGACGGTATGTTTGAATATTACCGTTTCACAAAAGATATTACAATGCTCAAAGACGAAATTTATCCCGCTATGGAAGAAGCGGCCCTTTTGTGGTCACAGCTTCTTGTTGAGGATAAAAAGAGTCAGAGACTTGTTGTTTCACCCTGTTTTTCACCGGAGCACGGACCGGTTTCGATGGGCGGAACATATGAGCAGAGCATTGTTTATGCCCTTTTTGACAACACCGAAAAAGCAGCCTCAGAACTGAAAAATGCAGGCTTTGAAAGCTGTGTGAATGAAAAGCTGATTGAAACAATCAGTGAACAAAAGAAGCGCTTAAAGCCTTATTCAACCGGAAAATGGGGACAGATTCTTGAATGGCAGAACGAAGACACGTTTTTCAGGCGCGGATTTTTCGGTAAAGGTGTTCAGAAGCATCATCGCCACATTTCACATCTGCTCGGTCTTTATCCGTTTTCAATAATCACAAAAGACGATCACATTCTTGAAAAAGGCGCAAAAATTTCGCTGAATGACAGAGGCATCAAAACCACAGGCTGGGCACTTTCTCACAGACTTTCATGTTACGCAAGGCTTTGCGACGGTGAAAAATGTGATGAAATTATCGAGCAGACGCTCAAAAAAATGATTCTGAAAAACCTTTTCGGCAACCATCCTCCGTTCCAAATTGACTGCAACTTCGGCTTTACCGCGGGCGTTTGCGAAATGCTTGTTCAAAGTCACTGTGATTACATCAGAATTCTGCCGGCTCTTCCGAAAGAATGGCACATGGGTGAATTCAAAGGTCTTATGGCAAGAGGAAACTTTGAATTGTGTGCTTCATGGAAAGACGGAAAACTGAAATCGGGAACCGTCAAATCAAATCTCGGCGGAAAATGCAGTCTTTATTATGACGGCAAAATTATGCTAGTTACCGATGAGGACGGAAACGAAATCGAAGTCAATTACGATGAAAAAGGTATTTCAACCTTTGAAACACAAAAAGGAAAAACTTACAACTTTTCATAAAATAAAAACGCTGATAAATTCGTTGCAAAATGAATTTATCGGCGCTTTTGTTTGTTCAAATAGTATTACTTGCTTATAAATTTTTTAAGTCTTGTTCTCAGCGGAATCGACACTGCGCTCGCGGCGGCAATTTTAACAGCGTCACCGGGCAAAAACGGTATGACGCATGACGCCAATGCAGCGGCAAAAGCCGTTTTTGTCTGAAACATAAACCATGCCGTTCCGATCGCATAAAGCACGAGCGTTCCGATTATCATACTGACAGGATATACCCATTTGCCTTTGATTTTTCCGCACATCAGCGAAACAATGAGTGCAAGAGGAATATAGCCGATTATGTAGCCGCCCGTTACACCGACAAGCTTTTGCAGTCCGCCTGTGAACGAAGAAAACACCGGAAGTCCGACCGCTCCGAGAAGGATATAAACAACAACCGCACTGACGGAATTTTTCCAGTCAAGCAACCCGGCCGTCAGATAAATTGCCAGCGTTGCAAGCGAAATCGGCACAAGCGTCTGAAGCGGAATGGAAAACGGCGCCATGATGCAGATGATAGCCGCAAAAACGGCTGTTACACAAATTGATTTGATTTTTTCAGTTTTCATTCTCATCACCTTGCCATAAATTTTATTGCCGTCGGCTTTTATTGTCAAGAGAAAGCAAAGTGTTTTTTTAAATTCGGCAGTTGTCACAAAAACAAAAACCAATGTAAAAAAATATTATAAAAATCGACACAGCGTTACACTGTGCCGATTAAATTGAATTTGATCAATAAGTAAATCAGCTCAACTGAAAAGAATCTGCCAGTCCGAAGCTTACCGAAAGCGCCTTATCAATTTTCATCATGTCCCTTTCATCAAGCGTTCCCATTCTTTCTTTCAGTCTCTGCTTGTCAAGTGTGCGCACCTGCTCAAGCAGGACAATGGAATCTTTTGAAAGCCCGCAGCTGTCTGCGTTAACTTTGATATGTGTCGGTAAACTTGCCTTTGAGTGGCGGCTTGTGATAGCCGCGGCAATCACGGTTGGACTGTATTTATTTCCGATGTTGTTCTGAACAATTAAAACAGGTCTGATTCCGCCCTGCTCCGAACCGACGACAGGGCTTAAATCGGCATAGAATATATCGCCGCGTCTGACATTCATTTATAAAACTCCCTTAAATTTTGTTTCACAGTTATTATGAGCTGCTGTGAACGGATTTAATCTTTACGGGGAGCAAATTTATCTCAGTTCATTTTATGGAAATCAATTAAAATTGTTACAGATTATGCCGCCTGTGAAACATCGGTTTGTCCGGCAGTCGTTGTTTCTGACGGTTCCTGGCCCGGTATCGGTTGAGATTTCAGATATTTATTGCATTTATTTATACCCTCAGAAACCAGTTCCATTGTTCTTTCATATGAGCCTTTTGCAAGAGAAAGCCCGACAGATGAGTTGCTCAGACCGAGTGACTGTGCATTTGATTCAAGGTCTGAACTGAGCGGAGTTATGCTGTAAACGTTTTTTCCTGATGAATTTGTATAAAGATTTACCCATGTCGGAACGGCTTTGACTTTATCGAATCTGACGGTACCGTCGCTGTATTTTGAAAACGTCATTTCAAAAATCAAACCGTCCTCCGTGTGCCCTGTGTTAAGACTCATATAGTTTCGTCTCTGATTGGAGACCATATTCCCCATAGAATATACACAAACGGTTTTGTGACTGCCGTCCGTGGAAGTGAGCAAATCAACCGGCTGAACAACATGCGGATGTCCTCCGATGATTACATCAACGCCCATATCGCAAAGCTTTTGCGCAATTTCTTCCTGGAAACTATTTTGTTTCAGTTCATATTCATTGCCCCAATGCAGATAGACAACAATCACTTCAGCGCCTGCCGATTTCATTTTTGAAATCTGAGATTTTAAGTCGCTGTAAAAGCTGTCAAGTTTATTATAATCAAAAGAATTAATCAAATCGGCTGTCTCGCTGTCAACAAGAATTCCGTTTAAAGCTTTGCTGTTTTCCTGTGTGGTTTCGGTTTCATAAGTATAGCAGGTCATACCGAATTTTATATCATTTATATTCTTCACTATATATTTTTTTGAAGTGCTTTCGGTGCGTGTTCCGACATAGGAAAGCTTTGCTTCTTTGACAATCTGCTGCGTGCGCAAAACACCGTTCTTTCCGGTGTCATAACAATGATTATTCGCTGTCAGCAGACAGTCAACACCGGCACTTTTAAGCGCGGAAACAATGGCATCGGGCGAATTGAACCGCGGATAGCCGCTGTAAGCCCTGCCGTTTTCGGTTCCTGCAAGCGTTGTTTCAAGGTTGGCAACAAAGTAATCACATTTTTTGATTTCTGATTTCACAACAGAAAAAATATCGTTAAAATCATAGGTACCTGTTGAAGAGGAATAAGCAGCCGTGTAAATCGGAATATGAATCAGCACATCCCCTGCACTTCCGATTGTTGCAGTGCTCAGCTTTTGCGGCGCAGGCGGTTCGGTCGGCGCTTCAGTATAGGCATTAGTTCCGGCAATTACCGAAAGATTGGTTTTTCCTGTCATGCTGACGGCTGAAACGATTGCAATGCTTGCAAGGCAAACGAAAAAAATCACTGCAAAAATTATGATTCTGTTTTTGTTTTTATCTCGGTTTTTATTTGTCTGCATATTGAAAATTCTCCTGTTATTTTTTATTTCATTATCAGTATATCACCAAATTATGAAAAATACAATCCTAAAAAAAGCATAAGGATTCTGTCAAAAAGAAAACAGCAGTCAGGCCGACTGCTGTTAGCGATAATTTAAAATATTTTATTATTTCAGCTTAATGCCAAACCACGAGAGAATGGTTTTGATGAGTCTTCTTAAAATTTCAACAAAACTGTTAACGCTTTCGGTTTTTTCTTCATCAAGCTCACCGTCAATGACATTAACCTTAACATTTTCGGCAAAACCGTAAACGGTGAAGAACTGATAGTTGGATTTATAGCAGTTAACCGTCACAGTGTTGCAGTCGTTAAAAGCATCATATGAGCAAGTCAGAAGCGTTGACGGAATATCAACGGTTTCAAGCTTTGTGCAAGATGCAAACGCTTTTGCACCGATTGTTGTTACACCTTCGGGAATTGTGATCCGGGTTATTGAATCACATTTTTCAAAGGCATTGTCACCGATTGATTTGACAGCATATTCCTTGCCGTCAATTTCAACCGTCTGAGGAACCGTAATTTTTCCCGATGCACTGTCAGAGCAGGAAACAAGCTCAGCATAACCGAAATCCGTCAGTTCAAACGTGAAAACGTCGGAAGCGGCAAACGATGAAACAACCGCAGCTGATGCAAGGATTGCGATGCACATAAGCATCGACAGGACTTTTCTTAATTTTTTCTTCATAAATATCCTCCTATTCAGAAAAGAATTTCTGTGAAAGATATTATAGTATATACGATTGGTAAAGTCAACCAAACGGGCTTCTATTCAAGATTAAAAATTATAAAGCAATTTTACATATGTCAAATTTAAAACATCGTGTAATAACAATTTATTGCTTATTAAAATCAACCGGTTCATAATCCTGAAGCTTCGCAAGAAAACCGGCCTGCCACAACTTGTCCTCCAGTATGTCAAGTATTTCTTCGCTTTGTGCAAGAACCGTGTGATAATGATAGTTTGAAGTAATATTCTTCAAAAGGCTTGATTTTCCGGACCTGATATCAGCAATAAAGTTGTCAATATCAAGTCTTGTGCGTATATTCATTTCGGCTTTGACAACACCGTATGCTTTATGATAAACAAAAACATCTTTAACAATTCCGCCGTAGCTGACAATCAGTTCAAGTTCTTTTTCAGCATCATCATCGCTGTGTATTACCTTGAACACCCTTGAAAAGCCAAAATGATTCTGCAAAATATAGCCGCTGTTGGTGGAAATGATTTCGTTTCCCGCCTGCCTGAGCAGTGCAATATCCTGCACGATTGCCTGTCTGCTGACATCAAGCTGCTTTGCAAGAGCCGTTCCGGAAAGAGGCTTACTGCTTTTTGAAAGAAGATCCAGTATTTGTTCTCTTCTTTTTTGTCCGTTCATCATCTCACCTCCGAGTAAAAAATTTGATTTTCGGCAATCAGATTTTCGTCATATTTTTCAAAGAAACATCAAGAATGGGCGCACTGTGCGTCAGCGCTCCGCTTGAAATAAAATCAACGCCGAGGTCGCGGATTTTTGCAATGTTTTCTTTTGTAACGTTACCTGAAATTTCAATTTGCGCCCTTCCCGCAATCAGTTCAGACGCTTTCTTCATGGTTTCGTGATCCATGTTGTCGAGCATAATGATGTCTGCGCCCGCTTCAACAGCTTCTTTAACCTGCTCAAGTGTTTCCGTTTCAACTTCAATTTTGCGGACAAAAGGCGCATATTCCTTTGCTGCCTTAACCGCAGCTTCAACACTTCCTGCGGCGCCGATATGGTTATCTTTTAAAAGCACGCCGTCCGAAAGATTCAGGCGGTGATTGTGCCCGCCGCCGCAAAGAACAGCGTATTTTTCAAAAATTCTGTTGTTCGGGGTGGTTTTTCTTGTGTCGAGAAGCTTGATATTTGTTCCGTCAAGAAGCGAAGCCACCTGCTTTGTATAGCTTGCAATGCCGCTCATTCTCTGAAGATAGTTCAGTGCCGTTCTTTCACCGCACAAAAGCACTCTGATGTCACCGGTAAGCTTTGCAAGAAGCTGACCGTTTTTAACCTCCTGACCGTCCTCGGCAAAAAAAACAATTTCGGTTGTTTCGTCAAGAAGCTTGAATACCCTTTCAAAAATCTGAAGTCCGCATATGATTCCGTCCTGTTTGCAAATGAGGTCAACCGTGCCTTTACAGGGCTTTGAAATCACGCTGTTTGCGGAAACATCTTCACTTGTTATATCCTCACGAAGCGCTGACATAATAAGCGGATCGACATTAAGCTTTAAAGTTACACTGTCAAACATTTTTCTTTCTCCTTTTCTGATTCACTTATATTTTCATTATGTTTTGCTTTTGATTCTTCAATTGCATCAAAAACAAGTTTTTTGTATTCTTTCTGTAGCTTTTTTTCGTCTTTATATTGTGTAAGATCGGTTTCGGGCGCCTTTTTCTGCTGAAACGCATAGGTTTCGCAAATTTCTTTTGCCGCTCTTTTTGCAAAAACAAGGCTTTCAAGAAGAGAATTACTCGCAAGGCGGTTTTTGCCGTGAACACCGTTACAGGCGGTTTCGCCGACGGCATAAAGCCTTTGCATGGTTGTTTTACTGCTGTAATCAACCCAGATTCCGCCCATAAAATAATGCTGAGCCGGAACAACGGGAATGCACTCCTTTGTCACATCATAACCGCAGTTGCGGCAATGCTCAATGATATTCGGAAAATGACTCAGAAGCTCTTTTGACGGTATTGTTCTCAAATCTTCCCAGACATGCAGTGTGCCGTCTTTTTTCATCTGTTCAAGAATTTTTTGAGAAAGAATATCTCTCGGAAGAAGTTCATTAACAAAACGTCTGCCCGTTTTATCATATAGCTTTGCGCCCTCGCCTCTGACGGATTCCGAGATCAGAAAGCTTCTTTCGTTTTCGTCTTTTGAATAAAACGTTGTCGGGTGAATCTGAATATAATCCACATCGCGAAGCTTGACGCCATGTTTGATTGCAACGGCAATACCGTCGGCCGTGAGATGACGGAAATTTGTTGAATGGCGGAACAGCCCGCCGATTCCGCCGGTTGCAAGAACCGTATAATCACAATAGACTTCTTCAATTTTGCCGTCGGCGGTCTTTATCACAGCACCGTAGCAATTGTTTTCGCTTTCGATTATATCGAGCATGGCGGTGTTTTCGAGTATTTCAATATTTGTTCTTTTTTGCGCCTGCAAAAGCAGTTTTGAGGTAATTTCCTTGCCTGTTATATCCTCATGGAACAAAATTCTTTTTGAAGAATGTGCACCCTCGCGGGTGAAAGCAAGATTGCCGTTTTCATCACGCTCAAACTCGGTCCCGTATGACAAAAGATCCTTAACAACATCCTGCGAAGAGCGGATCATGATTTCAACCGATTTTTTATCGTTTTCATAATGTCCGGCTTTCATGGTGTCTTCAAAATAGCATGCATAATCGCTTTCGTCTTTGAGCATACACATGCCGCCCTGAGCCAGAAAGGAATCACTGCTTTGAACGTCCGATTTGGTAATTACCGTTATTTTTTTGCTTTGCGGCAGATGTAGTGCACAGTAAAGACCGGCGCAGCCGCTGCCGATGATAAGCACGTCCGTTTTCATTGTTATGACCATACCTCTCTAATGGAAGAAATATATGACTCTTTAAAAGTACTGCGGCATATTATAGCACATAAATTTATATATGACAAGACACCTGTAAAAAAAAATTTGTCACCTGTCTTGACAAGCTGTTTTTATCACTGTATAATACCTTTAATTTGTGCTTTGGCATAAGTAATAATAAAAAGGAACGGATAAACCGCAAGACAGATGCAGAAATTTGAAGCATTTATGCGGTACCACCCCGGAAAAAAAACATGTTAACAACAAGAAAGCTTCAGGACGAAATTCTTCGTCTGAAAAAAGAAAAAGATGTTTGTATTCTTGCCCACGCATATCAAAGCCACGATATATGGGAAGTTGCCGATTATGTGGGCGATTCTTACGGATTGAGCGTTCAGGCTTCAAAATCGGACTGCAAAACCGTCATTATGTGCGGCGTCCGCTTCATGGCGGAAACCGTTAAGATTCTTTCCCCCGACAAAAAGGTGATTCTTGCCAATCCTCAGGCCGGTTGTCCCATGGCTGACCAAATGGACAAAGAACTTGTTTTAAATCTCAAACAAATGTATCCCGGCTACAGCGTTGTTGCCTATATCAACACAACAAGCGAGCTGAAAACAGTCTGCGATGTTTGCGTCACTTCTTCTTCGGCGCCTAAAATTGTCAAAAACATGGAAAATGACAAAATTCTTTTTATCCCCGACTGCAATCTTGGCGGCTGGATCAAAAAGCAGATTCCCGATAAACAAATTGAGCTTTTCCACGGTGGTTGTCCGACGCACATACGAATTACTGCAAAAGATGTTGAAAAAGCAAAGCTTCTTCACCCGGACGCGCTTGTTCTTGTTCACCCCGAATGTCTTGAAGAAGTCACCGAAAAGGCCGACTATGCGGGAAGTACGACCGGAATTATGAATTTTGCCAAACAAAGCGATGCAAAAGAATTTATTATCGGAACGGAAAACAGCATTGTAGAACATTTGCAGTTTGAATGTCCGGAAAAACGCTTTTACCCGCTTTCAAAAGACTGCGTGTGCCACAACATGAAAATTACCACTCTCTGCGATGTTTACAACTGTCTCAATTCAACCGCAGGCGAAGAAATCAATCTCAGTAATAAGGTTATGAGCGGCGCAAAAGCCTGCCTTGACCGAATGATTGCACTCGGCGGCTGAGCCGGTCGCAAGGCGACTCCACTCCCGTTTCGGCTGGCACTAAACTTTTATTCAGGTGCCCGAGCCGGTAAAATATAGACTTTTATGTTTTAAAACCATATTTATAAATCCGATTTTTCTCTATTCTCATACTATCAAATTAATTGCTTTCAAAAATTTTTTAGATTTGCAATTTTTATTGAAATTTTTTCAAAAATACTATTGCAATTTATGATTCAATCTGTTAAAATAATTGTTGCTTATGTGTATTAAAGTTTAAGGAGGTGCTGAAAATGGCAAAATGTGAATTTTGCGGAAAAGATGTTTCTTTCGGCATTAAAGTTTCTCACTCACACAGACGTTCAAACAGAACATGGAAACCGAACGTAAAGCGTGTTAAGGCAATTGTTAACGGCTCACCGAAAAGAGTTTATGCCTGCACTCGCTGTCTTCGTTCAGGCAAGGTTACCCGTGCTGTCTGATTCATGACGAAACAGTATATTGGGACTTTCTTAATAAAGAAAGTCCTTTTTTCTTTTGTCCTTTTTAGTTGCAAAATCCTGTCAGATGTTATATAATCGCTTTGAGGTGATTTTTTGAACAAAAAAACCGTTTACAGATTAAACAAGCTTTATGATAAAACACTCGCTAAACCGAAGTGGCGAAGAAGATTGAACAATTTTCTTTATAACTTCCTTTGGAAGCTTGCTTTTAAAATTGCCTGCTTAAAAAAGACCGATGATAACCTTGTTCTTTTTGTTGCAAACTGTGATTATAAATTGCCGAAAGACTTCAAATCGCTTTATGATTATGCAAAAAAGCGCGGTTATCGCTGCCAGTGCCTTTATAAATTCAAAGGCGGCAATCCGGTTATTTTTAAAAATGAGCTGAGTAAAATTAAATCCGACCTTGTTTTTCAAAAGTATTACGCACGGGCAAAAATCACTTTTCTTGATGAATATTATCTTCCTGCTTATGCAAACAAGCCGAGAAAAAACGCCCGTCTTGTTCAGCTCTGGCACGGCTGCGGCGCTTTTAAACGCTTCAGCTATTCAATCAAAGATTCCCCATGGGGACTTGAAAGCGAACTGTTTGAAAAATATCATGTGCACAAAACATATACGGACATCATTGCTTCTTCCGAAGATATTATTCCTGTCTATAATGAAGCATTTGACGCCGCCGACGGAATTGTTAAGGCTTTGGGCGTGCCGAGAACAGATGTTTATTTTGACAGTAAATTTGTAAAGGAACAAAGAGAAAGTCTTATCAAAAAATATCCGCTTCTTTCGGGCAAAAAAATTGTTTTGTGGGCGCCGACGCTTCGCGGAAACAATGTTGAATCTTCCTACACACAAAAAGCGATTGACTTTTTAAAGGTGAAAAATTATCTCGGAGAAGGTTATGCGCTTTTGATTAAGCTGCACCCGAGGATTTCGGACTCGCTTTCGTTCAGCGACGAAGAAAAACAGCAGCTTTCTTCTTTCCTGATTGACATTTCAAAAGATGCCGGGATTGACACGGCTCTTTGTGCAAGCGACATTGTTATTACCGATTATTCATCATTAATTTTTGAATATGCACTTTTAAACAGACCGATGATTTTTTATGCATATGACCTTGATGAATTTGAAAAACAAAGAAGCTTTTATTATGATTATCAAAGCTTTGTTCCCGGAAAGATTGTTAAAAACACAGATGAATTAAGCGAAGCAATTAAAAATGCAGATATAGATTTTGATGAAAACAAAATTCAGCTTTTCAGAGAAAAATTCATGTCTGCCTGCGACGGAAAAAGTACACAGCGTGTTTTTGATTTTGTTTCTTCCGGAAAACTTGAATAATATTAAGCACAGTTAATCATGAATTAATTTTAAGTTACAAAATTTGTATTATCAAATATAATATCAATAGAATGGAGTGTTATTTATGATAGGTATCGGAAAATGGCAGGCGACTGTCAGTGCCCTTATGTTTAATGTTACAGGTGTTATTGAAATCAGAGACAACAATGGTCAATATGAATTCATTTATGAACTGCCCGACAAGTTCAAGAATATCAAGGTTAAATATTATGAC